>LVAE01000019.1 GCA_001603905.1 Fibrobacterales bacterium Fibro_02 | reverse complement strand
AAGGACCATTCCCCCCTGATGCAGATCGTGAACGTGCTGGTGCTTGCCCCCTGGGCATTTGTTGGCTTTGGCGTGGTGAGCTTTGCTTCTTCCACCTATGACTTCAAGCCGAAATACGGTTTCGCCATCATGGCGACAGCACTCGCTACCGGAGCGATTGTCTACGCCCTCATAGCTCTTCTTTCGGTTTCGGCAAACCCTGCAGGATCCGGCAATTGGGAAACCTATTTTGCCAACCTGCAAAACTTCAAGGGAATCGATGCCGTCCCGGTATTCCACGCCGTTTTCAAGACCCTCGGTAACGGCGGCATTGTGCTGCTCGCCATAACCATCACGGCGGCCATTTCCACGAGCCTTCTTGGGCTTTACCGAACAATCGGGCGCATGTTCCTGAGCCTCGCCGAAGATTCCGTGATGCCGTCCTGGTTCGGGCATATCAACCGTCACGGCGCCACCAACTACGGCATTATCTACGTGATGCTCCTTTCCTGCATTATTCCGTTCTTCGGGAGAACAGCCATCGGCTGGATTGTGGACATCACCTCCATCAGTGCATCTATCATTTATCTGTATGTTTCTGCGGGTATTGTCAAGATGGCCCGCAGTGAAACCGGCAGGCGAAAGACGATGCTGAACTTTACGGGAATCCTGGGTGTCGTAATATCCGCCTTCTTCTTTTTCTTCCCGCTTACGCCGACGCTTTGGAACATGAACACAATTGCCACGGAATCCTTCATGATTCTGATGGCGTGGAGCATTGTGGGGTTCGTCGTTTACAGGGCCGTGTTCATGCGCGACCAGGAGAACCGTTTCGGCAAGTCGGCCATCATGTGGGTGACCATGCTGTTCATATTGCTATTCTCGGCGGTGATGTGGGAGCGCCAGGTCACCAACGACGAGGCCGAGAAAGTCATTGTGCATATCAGCGAGTTCCATACGGATCTGCATAAAAAGATGCATATTCCCATGACCGAAGCCCAGGTGGTACAGGAAAAGGACTTCATGGAAGAGCAGATGGACCTTGTCCGCGATTCCCAGCTGAAGAACAACCTGGTAGAAACGCTCTTCATTATCCTGTGTATTTTCATCGTGGTGAACATCTACCGCACGCAGCAGCAGCGCGAACAGAAGTTGGACCGCGAAAAGCATATCGCCGAGGAATCCAACAGGGCAAAGACCATTTTCCTTTCGAACATGAGTCACGACCTGCGCACGCCTATGAATGCCATTATCGGCTACACCAACCTGGCGCGCAAACCGGAGGCGACCCCCGAGCAAATCCAGAAATACCTGACCAAGATCGATTCTTCGAACATGTACCTGATGGCCCTCATCAACGATATGCTCGAAATGAGTCGCATCGAAATCGGGAAGATGGAACTGGAAGAGCGGCCCACCGACCTGCGGAAAATGATGGACGAAATCCGCGACATGTTCGAAGCGCAGATGGTGGGCAAGAACATCGCCTTTGCCGTGAAATACGACGGCCTCAGGAACCCGGTGGTGCTCTGCGACAGGAACCGCATGAACCGCGTGATTCTGAACCTGGTCAGCAACGCATTCAAGTTTACTTCGGAAGGCGGGCACGTTTCCGTGACTCTCGCCGAAAGGGAATGCATCGAAGAGGGCAAGGCCGCGTTCGAAATCCGCGTCAAGGACGACGGTATCGGCATTTCGCCCGAGTTTGCAGACCGCGTGTTTGACGCCTTCGAGCGGGAACGCGTCTCGACCATCAGCGGAGTGCAGGGAACGGGCCTCGGGCTTGCCATTGCAAAGAACGTGGTGTCGTTGATGGGCGGGACCATTAGGTTCGAATCGAAGGTCGGCGAAGGAACGGAATTCTTCGTGAACGTGGAACTGAAGATGGCGAGCGGCACGGAGGTTCCCGAAAGTGGCAAGCGCAATATCTCCATCGCGGCCAGGGCGGATTTCACGAATATGCGCCTATTGCTGGTAGAAGACATGGAAGTGAACCGCGAGCTTGCAAAGATTATTCTCGAAAGTCTCGGGTTCAAGGTCGAGATGGCGGTAAACGGCAAACAGGCGGTCGAGATGGTGGAGAAGAACCCCGCCGGTTACTACAACGGGATTATCATGGATATCCAGATGCCCGTGATGGACGGCTGCGAAGCGAGTCGCCAGATTCGAGCGCTCTCCGACAAGAAGAAGGCGGAAGTTCCCGTTATCGCTATGACCGCGAATGCCTTTGGCGATGACCTCAAGAAGTCGAAAGAAGCCGGCATGAACGCTCACCTGGCAAAGCCCATCGATGTCGGCATGCTCACGGAAACGCTTGCGCAGTGGGTACGGTAAAGTTTTAACAGGACAATGTTATGGAAACGAAAAAAAGAATCGGGATTGTAAGTATCGCCACTATCGTGGCCCCCATCATCGTTATCATCCTTGTGCTGGGGACAATCTTCACGGGTCGCCACGCGAGCGGAGATACGGAAAAGGCCGTGCGTAACGTAACGCTCCTCTTTATGAACGAACTCGCGAACCGCCGTGAACAGGTGGTGGCGTCGAAATTGAACGGCTACATCAATGACCTAGATGTGGCGGTGGGCCTGCTTTCAAAAGAAGACCTCGCCAGTACCGCAAGCTTGCAGAGCTACCAGCTCCGCATGAAGCAACTGTACGGTCTAGAAAAGTTCGCCTTC
>LVAE01000094.1 GCA_001603905.1 Fibrobacterales bacterium Fibro_02 | reverse complement strand
ATCGTCGCCTTGGTGGGCCGTTGCCCCGCCAACTAGCTAATCGGACGCAAGCTCATCCCCTGTCGATAAATCTTTTGTCAACGCCCCATGAGGAGCGCCACGATATCCGGTATTACCCGCGCGTTGGCACGGCTATTCCCGAACAGGGGGCAGATTGCTTACGCGTTACTCACCCGTTCGCCGCTATGCATTGCTGCACCGCTCGACTTGCATGTATAAGACACGCCACCAGCGTTCGTTCTGAGCCAGGATCAAACTCTTCATTAATTTCTTAAAGTCTTGGTCCCGTTACTTAATCACGTTCGTATTCATTGACTTTCCAAGAATCTCTTGGACCCGTCACTAAGCACATCTCCGATTCCTTCAATCTTCCCGGCGACCTCGCGGGCCTCCGTCTCGCTTCTCGTTTGGGCTTCAGCCCTCTCGTTCGCGGGTGAGGCCAATTATAGAACTTTCCGTGACCGTTGTCAAGGGTTTTGGGCGAAAAATCTCAACTTTTTTCACTTTTTTTTGAGATAACGGGATTCCTCCAGCTTTCACTCCAATCTATCAACATTTTAGGCACAAGTATTTTCGAAAGCCCCTTCAAGCAAGCCGCGTTTTACGATTAAACGTTCCATGTTTCTCCCTTGAAACGGCCAATGTTTCTTTTTGCATAGCCACAACCAAAGAAGACAAGCCCGGCCCCGCCAAACCCGCTAAAATACTGGCCTAGACGCAATCGCGCCCTCTTTTCGGCAACCACATCTGAACTTGGCACGCCTTTTGCAATTAGGTGTGCGAAGACAAAAACAGGGTGCCAAGCCGAGGCAAACCGCCAAAGATTGGACCCACATCCAAAGAGGTTAAAATTATGACACAGTTTATTCCGAGCACTTTCTACGGTATCCAGAACTTCCTTGACAACTTGAACGCCTGCAACGCCCAGAACGAATGCAGCTACACGCCCAAGGCCGACTACTATGAAGTCGAGAACGGCTTCATGCTTGAAGTGGAACTCCCGGGCGTTAAAAAGGAAGACTTGGACATCCAGGTCGAAAAGAACATCATCACCGTCAAGGCAACGCGTAACCGCAAGGAAAGCAAGTTCACTTACGAGCGCAGCTTCCGCCTGGCCGACGACATCGACACCGAGAACATCAAGGTCTCCCTTGAAAACGGCGTGTTGTCATTCGCCCTGTCAAAAAAGCAGACAGCAGCAGCACGTAAGCTGACGATCGACTAGCCTAAAAAAAACAGCAAAACACACAAAAACCGCCCCAAAAGGCAGCCAAAGTGTGTAAAAATTTCCTCCAATCATAGTACTCCAACCCAGAAAGAGCCCCATTTAGGGCTCTTTTCTGTGTAAATAAAATCTTATGGATTAATTGTCAACGGCTTGATTTATTTTTTAGAGCCATTTACATACCTAGAATATATTTTGGGATTAGTGTATAGGGTACTAAAGGAGTAAGTATGGGCAAACCATTTTCTACGCTGTTCACAACAGCAATGATTGCCGCTATGTGCGGCACAGCTTCAGCATTTACATTGAGCGGAACCGTCTACGACGATACAGACAACCCGATCCAGGGCGCAGAAGTCAAGCTCATGAAACGGAACATGGAGACCGAAACGGATGCGAAGGGCTTTTTCACCTTCACCGGTAAAGACATCTCGGGTATCCAGGAATCCCGCAAGGTTGGTTCTTTCAGCCTGAACAACGGCTTCCTGAATTTCTCCCAGGGTTCCAACGCCCCGGTTAACGTCAAGGTCTTTGACTTGGTCGGCAACCAGGTTTACAACAAGACCCTGCAGGGTTCCGGTTCCATGGATCTTTCCGCATCCATCGAAGCGCAGGGAACTTACCTCGCAAAGATTTCTCTCGGCAACACGCAGCAGACCGTCCGCTTTAACGCCTACGGCAACTACGCAGGTTCTATCGAAGCCCGCAGCACGAGCTCGCTGCAAAAGACAAACGGCGGCCCCGCCGAAGTTCTCCGCGTCGTTGCAGAAGGATTCGATACATTGACGATGGACCTGACAAATCTTGACACGACACTCACCATCAAAATGAGCAAGATTTTCACCTCCGGCGAACAGACCTACGCATTCGGCTACGCCCTAAAAAATGCTCCGCGCAAGAGCAAGGGTTGCGGCAAAACAGGAAACCTCAAGGGAACCATCAACTACCAGTGCGGCGGCAAGGACGATTGCTCTGCCCAGCAGTTCAGCATCAATGCTGGCGGACTGAACCGTACCTACTATATGACTTTCCCCAAGAACTACGACAATACCAAGCCGTACAAGCTCCTCATCGCAAACCACTGCATGGGTAGCGAATCGAACCATATCGCAACATGGGTGGATCACGACCAAGACCACATTTCTCCGTACTACAGCCAGAAGGCTCTCGATACGGAAGGCAACTACATCTTCGTCGCTCCGCAAGGTGAATCTAACGGCACCTGGCAAAAGGGCGAAAAGGACCATCAGTTCATTGACGCCTTGATTTCCCATATCGAAGACAACTACTGCATTGACACAAGCCGCGTATTCGCAACAGGCTTTAGCTTCGGCGCCATGTTCACGAACTCTCTCGCCCAGACGTTCCAGCACCGCATCCGCGCTGTAGCTGTTTATGCAGTCGCCGACTTCAACATCTACATTCCGGCTAATGCTGGCAAGCCGATCGCATGGATGGACGTTCACGGCGTCGATGACGGTCTCTGCACCTACAGCAAGGTCGACGACGCTATTAACAGAATCCTCGCCAACAACGGCCCGAACGGTACAGACGCCCGAGGCGAAAAGGCTACCAAATGGAGCAGCGGCCCTCACGTCTGCTACGACTACAAGAACGTAGACCCGCGTTTCCCTGTCAAGCTCTGCACCTGGAAGGGTGGCCACCAGTGGACCGCAAATGACGACGGCAACTACCGTAACACTTGGGTTCCTGAAGAAGTCCACAAGTTCTTCGAACAGTTCTAAGTTTCCTACACACCTCCAACAACAGAAAGGTCCGCCTCAAAGGCGGACCTTTTTGCTATAAGTTTGCTCTCGCCAACACGGCTATATAAGTTTTTCGACTTTAGTGCAGAGGGCTTCGGCCTCTGCAGAAGTCGGCGCTTCGGCAATCACGCGAATAACCGGTTCCGTATTGCTGGCGCGCACATGTACCCAGGATTTTTCGTGACCGAGCCAGAGGCCATCGCGTTCATCCATGGTCCAGCCAGCAAATTCAGCCTTGACTTTCGGCAAGATGTCGGACACCTTCTTGTCACCGAGTTCAAACTTCTTCTTGGGCATGGCGTAAGACGGATTTTCTGCAACGAACTTTTCAGGGCCGCCGTCATGGTGAGCCATCCAGCTGAGCACGAGTGCTGCTGCCACGAGGCTATCGCGACCGTAGTGGAGGGCCGGGAGAATCACACCGCCGTTGCCTTCACCACCGATAACGCAGCCCTTTTCAATCATCTGCAAGCTTACGTTGATTTCGCCGACTTTTGCGCGGCTGAATTCGCAACCGTACTTTTCGGCGACATCCTGGTTCATGCGGCTCGTAGACAAGTTAACACAAACGCTACCTTTCTTCTGGCTAAGAACTTCTTCGGTCGCAATGGCAAGCGTGTATTCTTCGCCAATGCTCTGGCCAAGACCATCAACAAGTGCGCAACGGTCAGCATCAGGGTCCACAGCAAAGCCAACTGCGCAGCCGTTATCCTTGACGGCCTTGCGAAGGTCGCCCAGGTTTTCAGGAATCGGTTCGGCGCCACGCGGGAACGTACCGTCGGGTTCGCAATGCACACGCACCACTTCGCAGCCGAGCTGCTCCAGAAGGCGCGGCACGATGTAGCTGCCCGCACCGTTCACTGCATCCACAGCCACCTTAAATTTCTTGGCACGAATGGCCTCGACATCCACGAACGGAATCTTGAGGGTTCCATCCACGTGAACGCCGTCGGCATCCTTCATGAACTCGTACTTGCCCATGCCGCGGTAATCCGGATACTGGAAGTTGTCGGCATCGGCCAATTCAAACAGCTTCTTGACATCGTCCGGTCCCAAGAACAGCCCCTTGTTGTTCAGGAACTTGAGGGCGTTCCATTCAAGCGGGTTGTGGCTTGCGGTAATGATGATGCCCGCATCGGCCTTCAGTTCAGTCGTGAGGATTTCGACCGACGGCGTCGTCGAAAGGCCGACTTCGACCACATCGACGCCCGACAGACGACAGATGCCCGCGACAAACTGACTAATAGCATCGCCCGTCGGTCGACTGTCGCGACCAATCACGACTCGCTTGGCCTTGGTAATCTGCAAAAAGGCACTCACATGGCTCTTCAGGACCTGGGGGGTAAGGGTATCACCCACGATTCCGCGGATACCCGAAATAGAACGCATCAGTTTAGACATAAAAATCTCCGTTTTACAAAAAATACAAAAAAATTATGTATAATTATTGCAAGAAGACATGAGAAACTCAGCTAGCTCCCCCAGATTTGGTACGGGTGGACCCGGCAGATTGGACATAAGGCGATGAACCCCTTATTTAACCTCGAAAGCATCTATGTTGCCAATATCATCGGCATCGTACTGATCGTCGTCTTGATTATCTGTAATCTCTGGCGTCTGCAGAGCAAGACTTCCGCCAACAAGAACCTGGTCCTGATGATGTTCTTCGCGCTCACCAGCTGCATTGCCGACCCCATCTCGTACACCATGAAGGGCATCCCGGGCCTAATGCCCAAAATTGCGGTCTATGCGACTAGCACCTGGCTCTTTGCAGCAAACATGCTCGCCGTCCTTTGCTGGGTTCGCTTTTTAGGCTACTACCTGAACGGCTCCATTACCAGAAGGCACAAGATTGTCCTGAACGCCATCATCGTGGCGGGAGTCACGGTTCTTATAGTCAACCTATTCCACCCCATAGTCTTCTCTATCGACGAAAATAACCTTTACGAGCGAAAGGCCTTCTACTTTTTCTTTACGGCCATAGACTACCTGCTTGTCATCAACAGCCTGTTCACCTATTACAGAAGCAAGCAAAGGGGAGGCGTACTCAAGTTTTTCCCGATATGGGTGTACATCGTCCCGATTATTGTTGGCGGAATCATACAGTCGCTGTTTTACGGCATTTCCGTCATTCCCACAAGCATCGCCATTTCGATTGCAGGCATCCTTGCGAGCCTCCAAAACGAGATGATTTACCGCGATGCGCTGACAGGCGTCTTTAACCGGACCTACCTGGATTACCAGCTCAAAAAATTTGCCAAGCGCCCCAAATTGAAGATTACGGGAATCATGCTCGACCTGAACGATTTCAAGCGCATCAATGACGAACTTGGCCACACGGTCGGTGACGAAGCCCTTGTCGCGACCACCCGTATCCTGCAAAAGGCAATCGGGAGTCTCGGAAGCGTCGTCCGTTATGCCGGAGACGAATTTATCTTGCTAATCAACACCCAGGACGATGAGCAAATCAAAGCCCGTATCGAGAAGATCCTGTACCTTTTCGAAAAATACAATGCAGACAACGAAAAGAAATACACCCTGTCTGCCTCTATCGGTTACCACAAGCTAGACCTGAAAAACGAAAATATCGACACTTTCATCAATACAATCGATTCCCGCATGTACGAAAACAAGAAGGCCTTTTACGCAACCCACAAGGTCATGGATCGCAGAAAGCGTTAAAAAAACGTGATATATCACACAAAAACGATAATTTATATAAAAAATTTCTTTTTTTGTAAAAAGTGATTATATTATGGAAGGGATTGATTATGGAAAGCACTTTTGAACTGACAACTGTTTATGTGAGCAACATATTCGGCATCGTTTTGATCGGTGTCCTGTTGGCAGGTAATATTTGGAGATTCCGCGAGAAAGGTGCGGAAAACGCTTTCCTGCAGTTAATCCTCTTTTTCGCATTTTGCGGATGCATTTTTGACCCCATCGCCTACACCGCCGACGGAAAGCCGGGTGCCATAGCCAGGGTCATCGTTTACGGGAGCAACGCACTCCTGTACCTGGCCGACATGTTCGGTACATTCTTCTGGCTGCTGTTCCTGGCAGAGCACCTGAACGCAAGGTTCTCCATCGTCCACCGATACATCCTGGGGGCGGCACTCATCACGGGAACGACCATGATTATCCTAAACAACTTCGTTCCCTTCATTTTCGATGTTTCCTACAGCAACGTCTACGAGCGCAGATTCGGTTACTGGTTCTACCTGGCAATCGACTACGGTTTCCTTGTCGACAGCCTGATTCTCTACTTTATATGCAAGCGGAAGGGAGGCATATTCAAGTCCTTTCCCGTCTGGGTCTACTTTATACCGCTCCTTATCGGCACGGCCATCCAGTCCCTCTTTTACGGGATTTCCGCCATTTCGGCAAGTATCGCCGTTTCCATCGCAGGCGTCTTCGCCACCCTGCAGAGCGAGCGCGTTTTCAGGGACAAGCTGACGGGAGTCTTTAACTACACCTACCTGGACTACCTTGGTCGCGAGTACGCCAAGAAGAAAGACCTGCAAGTGACCGGAATCCTTGTGGACATCAACTCGTTCAAGACCATCAACCAGAACTACGGGCACGCCACGGGCAACAAGGTGCTGATCAAGATGGCAAAGATCCTAAACCGCTCCATCGGGGAACTCGGCGTCATTGTCCGCTATTCCGGCGACGAATACATCGCATTCGTCAACACTCAGAACGAGATGGCCATCAGCATGTGCATCACGCGCATCAGGTCCGGGTTGTCGGAAGCGAACAACTTCAACAGTTCGTACAAGCTATCCGTCTGCATCTGTAGCCAAAGCTACGACACGAGCAAGCCGATGAACGAATTCATCGACAGCATTTCTCGATCCATGATGGAAGAAAAGACGAACTTCTACGCGCAATCGCAACTCAACAAACGACTGCAACAATAAGGCGGGGAGCCGAGGCTCATTCAGGAGCGTGCAAGCACGCTCCACCATTGTAATCTCACTTCGTGAGATTACCAAATGCTAGGCTCGGTCCTATATTTAAAAAGGACGAAAATCACCCCTTCATTAGTCTATT
>LVAE01000093.1 GCA_001603905.1 Fibrobacterales bacterium Fibro_02 | reverse complement strand
GGGGGCGCTTCTTCTTGGCCGGGGCCTTCTTTTCTTGGGATTTTGTTTCCTGAGGCTTGATTTCTTCTGTGGATTTGACTTCAGTTTCTTCTGACATAATAGACCTCTTGGAAATATTGTTAATTGACGGCGCAAAGATAGTAATTTTTTGATGTTTTCTCAAAAAAGCAATTAAAAATTATGCTTTTTTGAGTCAAAAAACGGGGGTGACCGCCACCTGCGGAACCCCTAACCGTTCAGTTTCTTGTTTTCAAGCCAATGAGCGAGCACCGTAATGTCGGCCGGGCGGACACCGGGAATACGGCTTGCCTGACCGAGCGTCAGGGGCTTGTGGGCATTCAGGCGCTGGCGGCTTTCGATACTCACGGCGGTCATCTGCATATAGTCGAAGTTTTCGGGCAGGCGCACGGATTCCATCTTCTTCTGGTCGTCGATTTCGCGGGCCTGCCGGTCGAAGAACCCTGCGTAGATTTCTTCGGCATACATATACCACTGATCGCGGCGAGAAAGATTCAGGTCGGGCACGGCAGCCTTGAAAAGCTGCTCGGGGTCAATTCCCGGACGGCGCAGCACGTTCATCCAGCGGGTGCGTTCCGTCGAAAGCGCCTGGCCACCCGCTTCAAGTATCGGGTTCGCCTGGTCGGGCGTCGCTGATTCCTCGGCCATACGGGTGCGGGCCATTTCAATCAGATTCTGACGACGCTTGAAGTCCGCATAATCATCATCCGAAATCATGCCAATCTTATGGGCGCGTTCCTTGAGGCGAGCTTCGGCATTATCGCTACGGAGGAACAGTCTGTATTCGGCGCGGCTCGTGAACATGCGATAAGGTTCATCCAGCAGAATGTTTACCAGATCGTCCGCCATGACGCCCAAGTAGCTATCCGAGCGACCAAGAATCAAAGGTTCTTCGCCCTTGACCTTCAGGGCGGCGTTGATGCCTGCCAAAAGTCCCTGACCAGCAGCTTCTTCGTAGCCGCTAGTACCGCAGACCTGGCCTGCAAAATAGAGCCCCGGAACCTTCTTGCATTCAAATGTCGGGAAAAGCTGCGTCGCATCCACCGAGTCATATTCCACCGCATAGCCAATCTGCAACACACGGGCGCGGGTAAGCCCCGGAATCGTATGGATGGCAGCCAGCTGAATATCAGCCGGGAGGCTCGAGCTAAAGCCGTTGATGTAAACGCGGCCGATATCAGCCTGTTCCGGTTCCAGGAAAAGCTGATGACCGTCGCGGTCGCCAAAGCGGTTAATCTTGTCTTCGATACTCGGACAGTAACGCGGGCCCTTGCCGTGAATACGTCCGCTGAACATCGGACTATCCTTGAAGCCACTACGCAAAATGTCGTGCGTTTTCAGGTTCGTACGGGTAATCCAGCACACGCAATCATTACGAACAAACTTATTTGCCGGGTCGCCCCAGAAATAATCCGCATCGCGGCCTGGCACCGTATTCGCCAGATGACGATCGCTCATAGGCCACGGAGCATCGTCGCCGCGCTGCACATCGCATTCATTAAAGTCAATGGAATCAGGATCCAGTCGGCTAGGCGTACCCGTCTTCAGGCGACGGAGCGCAATTCCCTCACGCGCAAGGCACTCCGAGAGCTTATCGGCACTCGGCTCCCCCACTCGCCCACCGATGCTGGTTTCAAGACCGGTAAACATCTTGGAGGCAAGGAAGGTTCCACTGGTAATCACCAGCGAGCGAGTAATATAGCGTTCGCCATTCAGAAGCATCAGTTCCAAGCGGCCATCGGCCATGCGCTCAAACGAAGCCAGTTCGCCTTGAATGACCGAGAGCCCCGGCAAGTTCGTAATGACTTCACGGGCCACTTCACTGTAGAACTTCATGTCGCACTGGGCGCGCGGGCCCCACACGGCAGGTCCCTTGCTCATATTGAGCATACGGAACTGGATACCCGCCTTGTCGGTCAAAAGCCCCATCAAGCCGCCGAGCGCATCGATATCTCGGACAATCTGCCCTTTAGCCACCCCGCCTACGGCCGGGTTGCAGCTCATACGCCCGATGGCATTAATGTCCATCGTGAGCATCGCGGTCTTTACGCCCAGTTTCCAGGCAGCGTGGGTCGCCTCGATGCCGGCATGACCGCCACCGACGACTACAACGTCAAATTGCGAAATTATTGACATCCTGACACAAGAGTCATCCTCGACCAACGGGAGGGGATCCACAAAACAATGGATCCCGTCGCATCCTTAACGGATGCTCCAGGATGACAAGCAAAAAATTACTTCTTTTCTTCAGTCTTCGGAGCTTCGGGCTTCCATTCAACATTCTTGCCGGAAAGGATTCCAGCAAGGTCCTGCTTGAGTTCTTCCTTCTGGCTTTCGAAGGCGGCATACATCTTGTATGTACCATCCGGATTCACGGCGTAGACCTTCGGAACATAGCCGTCGCTGTAGAGTTCACCGAACTGGCGGGATTCGTCCCAGACCACGTTAACAGTTTCGTCCCACTTGGCGTTGTCCATGAACTTGCGGATACCGACCTTCTGGTTTCCACCGCTGGCCACAGCGAGCGTCGTGAGGCCCTTCGGAGCAAATTCCTTGGCAATCGCAAGGATTTCGGGCGCTGCGTGAGCGCAATGTCCGCAAGTGGCGGAGAAATAGAATACGAGAAGCGGCTTGTTCGCGAACGGTTCGAGGTTTTCGAGTCCAGATGCAATCGCCTTGTCCACGGAAATCTTGGTAGCCTTCACCTTGAGGTTGAACTTCTGCGGCATGCCGTTAGCAAGCGTATCGCCACGAAGCGGAGCAATTTCTTCCTTCAGCTTGGCTTCTTCTTCCTGCAGCTTCTTGAAGGCAGCCTGACGCAGTTCCTGCATCTTATGCTGGTAACGCTGGCCGACTGCAGCCAGAGAATCCTGCGGGAGAGACAGAGCAACGGTCGAGTCCGCAACCTTGGCCACAGATTCCTTGACGCCCAGAATAAAATAGTCGACATCAAATTCAGTCTGGAACTGGTTGCCGATTGCAATCAGCTGATTTGCAAACTGGAGACCGAGCAGGTAAGAGAACTTGGTGTTGTCCGGAGAATCACCAGCAACCGTCACCGCTGCACCCGTAGAAGCAGGAGCCTTTGCGACAGGCAGAGTCTTCGAAACAGAATCCACATAGGCCTTGATCTTTTCCTGGTTGCCTTCGGCCAGCAGGGCACTATCGGGGCGAAGCATCTCGTTGCGAGTACGGGCAATCACCGTATAACGGTTGCTCACCGCCTGCAAGGAATCAGGAATCATCTGAACCTTGAAGTTCGTGTCCTTGTTCGCCTTTACATTGTCACGAATAGCCTGCAACAGGGCATCTTCGTAAAGTTCTTCGCCCATCTGGCGCGGAATAATCGTAAAGTTCTGACCACCGAACTGGGCACCCAACATATAGGCAAACTTTTGGTCGTCGGTCGAATTAGCGGTAATCGCAGCAGGAGCCTTGGATTCGGCCTTGTTGCCACCCAACTGGTCGCAACCCATAAGACCAAATGCTGCCAAAGCTGCAGAACCAAGAGCAATTTTCTTCATGTCCATAAGAATCTCCTTAGAGAAAATTTTTCCGAGCGAAAATATAGAAAAAGTAGGAAGTAGGAAGTAGCCGGTAGGAAGGGGAATAGAGCCTGAATTCAGTACAAGCAATAAAAAATCCTATAGCATTCGCTACAGGATTTATCTTCATTATAAAATAATTTTTTTGCACCGAAGGTGCCCGCGAAGAAACTAGTTTCGAGCGCAGGGAGAGTTTTAGGAGGAAGAACCCCTCCCTTGTCATTACTCAGCGAAATATTCCTTGGCCTTGGCGACAACGTCTTCGACCTTGACCATGGAGAATTCCTTTTCGTTGCGGAACTTCCATTCAACTTCGCCGTTCGCGAGGCCTTTCTTGCCGATGGCGATACGCACCGGAGAGCCCCACAGGTCGGCGTCCTTGAATTTGACGCCCGGACGTTCGTCGCGGTCGTCCACGAGCACGTCGATGCCGGCGGCTTCGAGTTCCTTCTCGAATTTTTCAGCGAGTTCCACGAGTTCGGCTTCCTTGCCGATGGGGACGATTTCCACCTGGAACGGGGCGATGGACTTGGGCCAGATCGGTCCGAAGTCATCGTGGCTGTTTTCCACGACGGAAGCCATCAGGCGGCCCACGCCGATGCCGTAGCAGCCCATGATGGCGGGAGCGGTCGTCTTTTCGGCAGTGAGGAACTTCGCACCCATGGATTCAGAGAACTTGGTGCCCAGCTTGAAGATGTTGCCCATTTCGATACCGCGAGTTTCGGTGAGGAGTTCGCCGCAGCAGGGGCACTTGCAGACTTCGGAAGCTTCTGCAATGTCGGCCACTTCGAATTTCGGGAAGTCGCGCTTCGGGTTGCAATGCTTGAAGTGGAAGCCTTCTTCATTTGCGCCGGTCACGAGGTCGAAGGAATCAGCGATGGCTTCGTCCACGATGATGCGCGTGTCGTGTGCGTTGATCGGAGATGCAAAGCCCGGAACCATGCCGCAGGCCTTGATCAAGGAGTCTTCGGCGGGGTAAAGTTCTTTGGCCTTCAGGAGGTTGTGGAGCTTGATTTCGGAAACGTCGAGGTTGCCCGGAACCACCACCGTGATGAGCTTGCCTTCGAAGTCAAAGAACACGCACTTGGCGGTAGATTCGGCAGGGACGTTCAGGAACTTGGTGAGGTCTTCGATGCTTGCGCAGTGCGGAGTTTCGACCTTTTCGAGAGCTGCGTTCTCGTCGCCCTTGAACGGCACGCGCTGGAACTTCGCAATTTCGCGGTTGGCCTGGTAGCCGCACTTCTTACAAAGAATCAAGTAGTCTTCGCCGTTCGGAGTGTCGAGCATGAATTCGTGAGCGACCTTGCCGCCCATAATGCCGGTATCGCTCTGCACCACCACCGGTTCAATGCCCACGCGACGGTAGATGCGCAGGTAGGCGTCGTATTCTTCCTGGTAGTGACGGTCCAGGTCTTCCTGGCTGGTATGGAAACTGTAGGCATCCTTCATCAGGAATTCGCGGACGCGGATAAGGCCACCACGGGCACGGGCTTCGTCACGGTACTTGGTCTTGAACTGGTAGAGCATCACCGGCAGCTGCTTGTAGCTGTTGAGCACGTAGCGCACCAGGTCGGTCATGGCCTCTTCGTGCGTCATGGCCAGCACCATGTTGTGGTTGTTGCGGTCCTTGAAACGCAGGAGTTCTTCACCAATGGCCTGGTAACGGCCCGATTCGCTCCAGAGTTCAGCGGTCTGCACCACCGGCAGGTCCACTTCGATACCGCCAATCTTGTTCATTTCTTCGCGGATGATGTTCACGATCTTCTGGATCACGCGGAAACCCATCGGCATCATGGAATAGATACCGGTAGAAACAGGCTTGATGTAGCCGCCGCGCATCAAAAAGATGTGGCTGGGCATGGTGGCGTCGCTCGGCGTTTCGCGGAGCGTCACGTAAAAGTACTTGGAGAGTTTCATTTTAGATCCTTCGCCGTCGGAACGGCACACATTTTTTCGGCGTAAATTTAGCTAAAACGAAGACGCTCGACAAGAATCGAGGCCTGCAAAACTATTCAAAGACCTTTATCCGAAGCATTTCTGCTCCCACTTTTACAAGATAAATCCCCGCTGAAGGCATCTTTACATTTATCGTACCCTTAACAGAACCACGAGTTATTGTTTGCCCCATAGAGGAGAATATAACATACGGTTGAGAGATGGAACTTGAAATCTGTATTGAAGAACCAAATGTCTGAATACCAATATACGGCCGTTTCACAAAAGACGGACCTTTTGATGCGACTCCGTTTTTTACAGAGAATCGAAGAATCCGTTTTTGGGCATTTTCAATCGCTATCGGCCAAAACTCAACAACATAATCGCCATCTGACAGCGGTTCAGCATTAATCCGAATAGTTTGATTATAGAGATAAACGACATCTTTTGAATCGGAGGTCATTTTCTTATCAGCCTGAATCAAAATTCCTTCCGAAGAAGAAACCGTGTACATAAAGGCGAATTTATTCACATTTTCATAGTATGTCGGTTCAAAATCATCTTTTAAACAATCATACCTCAGCTGACATTCTGAACGAACATCATAATATTGCCTTGTTGAACGTTCCTGAATATTACAGAAACATTCACCTTCTTTTTCACAAAAACAATCTTTACCAGGGATTTCGCAATCGTAATTCAAATCAGGATAGAAATAAATTTCCCTTCCCATTTCAAGATTCAACGCAACAAGCTCCGTTTCGCCGTATGCATATCCGTTTATCCCCACAAGAGATTTTCTCTCATTATCCATTTTCTTTACTAAATAAATTGAATCTGGAGTTTCCGAGCAATATTTCCATGAATGAAAGAACCATCCGTCATACCTATCATCAGGCAGCATTTCCCATGCTCTAGAAAAATCATAAGCATCTATCGCAACAGGTATTTCGTTAATCCATTCTTTATAATCAGGAACAAGAACAAATAAGGTCTTTACATAGTAATCAAAAGAATCTTTTTGAGCATAATGCAATTCTTTACGAATATCAAAATAAGAAAAACCATCCTCACTATTCACTATTTCACGCGAAGATGAATCCGCAATGAAAAAAATTGCATTCTGATTTATTGCACCACTCAACAATTTCATCCTTAGAGGACTTACTGTTTTAGAACAATAGCCGTCTAAACTTATTGGATCAAGATAAGAAGAATCCCTACGCGAATAAATTAGAACCGAATCAGGAACTTCGTTTTTATTCCATGAATAATAATACCATCCAACATATTCATCAGCAGACATGGAAACGGAATCACCATTTTCCAAATTTTTGATTGCAGGAGGAGCCTCAATCCATTCCTTATATTCAGGAACGAATAAATAGAAGGTAAATGTTTCCGCCTGTAAAAAGGCAACAAGGAAGATTACAAATTGGATTATTTTTTTCATCGTTCTACCTACCTAACACATACAATTATACAAAATACATTTCTTTATTATTGTCTTCGAGTTAAAAGTCTCCCATTTTTGTATTTTTTTGCCATGGAGTTCGTGAACAAGTTGCGGGAAAAGCCCGCTGTCAAAAAAATTGAGAAATTCTTCCCCGCGATTGCCTTTTTGGGCGGTTTTGCATGGGATTCCATTACGCTCGGGCAAATGGTCTATGGGTCCGACATTCTTATCCTACTCGCCTATTACACCGGTGCGCTTATTCTGGTAATCTTGCTTTCGGCGCAGCTGGAACACCCTGAAGGCTGGACCACAGAACGCCTGCAAGCGCTGGCGGAGGCTCAGGCAAAACCCAAGCAAAATACGTCATCAGCAACTACACCACCCAAAACTCACGCTCCTGCAGAAACGGCCGTCGAATCTAAATTCAAGAAGGCAGCAGCTCTCCTTGCAGAAAAGGCTCCCGCCAAGGCAATCGAAGCGGCAAACCGAGCGGCACAAGAAGCGAAAGACGCCGCCGCCAAGGCATCCGCCCAGGCCAAGGATGCCGCAGTCAAAGCGAAAGATGCCGCGAGCAAGTTCGCCAAGAACGTCGGCTACGAATCGACCGCCATTCCCGAAAATGCCATTGTCGTGCGCCACCGCTTTTTAGACCGCGAATGGAGCGAAACCTGGAAGCAGCGATTCACCTGGGCAGTCCAGTTCTGCTTCGGCGGCCTGTTCAGCGCCCTTGTTGTCTGCTATTTCAAGAGCAGCGGATCCCTCGCCTCGTTCCTACTCGTTATTTTGTTAGCAATCCTTTTGGTCGGGAACGAATTCTTGCAGAAGAAATACGAAAGTTTCGGAGTGAGCCTCGCCTTTTTCTGTCTACTGGGCACCATGTTCATGAACTTTGCCATTCCGCACTTGGTTCATCGAATCGGATTCATCTGGTTTTTCCTGAGCACGCTACTTTCGTTCGGAATGTGCATGTTTATTTGGAAAATTTCGCACCGCAAAAAGAGCATTCTCGTAGCCCCAGCGCTCATTAGCATTCTCCTGGTGGTCGCCTACATTATGAACTGGGTTCCGCCCGTTCCGCTCGTGCTCAAGCAAAAAATTGCCTGCCAGAATTTTGACAAGGCAACCTATACCTGCGACATCGATGACCCAAATATTTTCCAGAGCATCAGATTGCAGATTCCGAGCGTACACAAGGTTGATTCTTCCGAGGTTTATTTCCTCGCCTCGATTTACGCACCGGCAAAACTCAAGGCCGAACTGGAATACCTATGGTACTACCAGGATCCTCAAACAGGCAAGTACAAACTGACGGACCGCATTTCTTCGGGACGCATGACGCTAAACGGAGGCCGCGAATTGGGCTTCAGGACGTTCACACGCAAAAAGAACACGCCCCCAGGCAAGTACCGCGTCGAAGTCGCGTACAAAAACGGGGCCGTCATTGGTTCGGGAACCTTCGAAGTCTTTGGCGAACCTCCTGAAGACGGTTTTGTTCGTGACACCCTCCGCTAATTTCTATATTTAAACTATGAACGATTTAGAAAACGATCCTATCCTTAACGCTAGTTCCATTAACAGCGAAGATTATTGGTTTCTAAAACTGAACAACAAAGATTTGCAAAATGAACAAAATCAAGACAGCAACACTGCAGGGCAAGTGGACGGGCAACAGCCAAACCAATAACCAGTGGTACGTGGAACAGGCGCTTGCGCTCAAGGGCAAGGGAATTGACCTGGTCGTTCTCCCCGAAATGTTCCATACGCCGTATTTTCCGTTCGAGGAAAATGCCGACTTTTTTGACATGGCCATCGAAAAAGATAGCCCCATCGTCAAGCAGTGGCAGGATATTGCAAAAGAAATCAACGCGGTGATCGTTTTCCCGTTCTTCGAGAAGCGCGCCCGCGGCATATACCATAACAGCGCCTTCGTTTTTGAACGCGACGGAAGTATTGCCGGTCTTTACCGCAAGAGCCACATTCCCGACGACCCGGCTTTCTACGAAAAGTATTACTTCATTCCGGGCGACACGGGTTTTGAACCCATCAAGACGAGCGCAGGTACGCTGGGCGTGCTGATTTGCTGGGACCAATGGTTCCCCGAAGCGGCCCGCATCATGAGCCTGAAGGGTGCAGACATTCTTATCTACCCCACTGCGATTGGTTGGATGAAGTCCGAACCCGCTGAAATTTACCCGCGTCAACAGGACAGCTGGGTCACGGTGATGCGTGGACACGCCATTGCGAACCGCACCTTCGTGCTTTCGGCAAACCGCATCGGTACCGAAGGCGAACTCACCTTCTGGGGAACCTCGTTCGTGGCTGCCCCTGACGGCTACTTGATTCACAAGTGCGACACCGATTTCTTGGGTGCAAGCATTGTAGAAATTGACCTGAAGGAAACCGAAGAAAATCGCCGTTGGTGGCCGCATTTCCGTGACCGTCGCGTAGACCTTTATGGCGACATCCTCAAGATTTGGTGTGACTAGTAGAAAAATATGACAAAAACAAACGTACGTTACCCCGCCGAATGGGAACCGCAGGCCGCCACATGGCTCGCCTTCCCGCATAATCCCAAGAACTGGTACGGCGAACGCGCCAAGAAAATCCGCGAATTCTACCTGAAGTTAATCCGCACCATTACGGAATACCAGCAGGTAAACGTGATTATCCCCTGTCAGAAGTTCTTTACCGAAGACGAGAAATGCTATCTGAGCGACAGGCCTTTCCCGGCAAAGATTTCGGTCATCAAGAACAACGACATCTGGATTCGCGACTACGGTCCGTTCTTCCTGAAGAAGGGCAACAAGACGGTCATCGCAGAAACCATGTTTAACGCCTGGGGTGCGAAATTCCCTCCGTTCACCTATGACAACAAGATTCCCGAAGCGATTGCCCAGAAGACGGGCTATCCGCTCGTGACCAGCGTCCCCTACATCTTTGAAGGTGGCGCCATCGAAGTCAACGGTGACGGCCTCGCTATCACGACGCTCGATTGCCTAACGGGCAAGAACCGCAATGCGGCCAAGGACGTAAACAAGGTCGTGAAGGCTCTCTGCAAGGCATTCGGCCTGCGCGACATGCTGCTGCTCCCCCACGGCCTCCACGGCGACCACACCGACGGACACATCGACAACGTAGCACGTTTTGTAGCAAAGGACCGCATCGTGATGTGCGAAGCGAGCGACAAGCGTTCCCCGAACAACGTGATTCTGACCGAAGCGAAGTACCTGATTGAAACCTGGCTCAAGAGCCATTACGGCAAGTCGGCGAAGGTCGATACATTGCCGCTTCCGCCGCAGCGCAAACTCGACGACGGACAAATTCTGCCGGCAAGCTACATGAACTTCATCTATGCAAACGGGGCACTCATTTTCCCGAAGTACAAGTCGCCGAACGATGCCAAGGCAAAAGCCTACTTTGAAAGCGTGTACCCCAACCGCAAGGTTATCGGGCTGGACTGCCGCACCGTGATTGAGGAAGGCGGCAGCCTGCATTGCATGAGCAAGCACGAGAGTTTATAAGGCGTGGCCGACGCAGCCAGGACCTTGTCGATGAAGAACATTTGTTCTTTTTAACTATTTATCCTCACAACAAAAAAACTGTGACTTGAAAATCACAGTTTTTTTTAGAAGAGTTACATCAAATTTTCTTCGAGTAACTTCTGCACGTGTTGCGCATAGGCCTGCAAGCTCGGATCACGCGCACCCATCAGCAGAATCGTGTCGCCGGGCTGAGCGTACTCCACCATCTTTTCGGCACATTCGTTGCGGTCTTCGATGTAGATAGCTTCGCAGCCCTTGAGCAGGAGGTCATCGGCAAGGTCACCGGCGCTGATGTCGCGGGTGACGGTGCCGCCTGCATAGTAGATCTGGCTGAAGAACATCACGTCGTTTTCACGGTCGTCTGCAATGTCCTTGGGGCGGAGCGTCTTCGCGATAAATTCCACAAGGTCTTTGCGGAGGAAGCGCGTCGGGCCAAAGCCATGCGGCTGGAACCAGGCGATAACGCGGCCCTCGGTAAAGTCCTGGGCGCTCCTGATACTCGCGGCAATTTTCGCCGGATTATGGGCGAAGTCATCGACAAGCGTCACGCCGTTGAAGGTTCCGAGAATCTGATGGCGGCGGAACACGCCGGGGAATGTCGCAAGGGCATCGGCACAGGTATGCAGCGAGACTCCTGCGCGGAGAGCGGCGGCCGTTGCGGCCAAGGCGTTTTCCATATTGTGCTTACCCGGAAGCGGCACGACGAACTTCACCAGTTCTGCCTGGTGGCGCACACGGAACTGAATTGAAGTCCCGACTGACTTGAAGTCCGTACCCTGCACGCCTACATAATTTTCAAAACCAAAATCGAATTCACGGCCAGCACTGAACTTCTTGGCGAGCGGATGCGCATCGTTCACAATCAGAATCTTGCCGTTGTCCAAAATGTTGTGGCTAAACTTGAGGAAGATTTCCTGAAGTTCGCTCAATTCCTTATGGTCCTTGTCCACGTTCAGAATCAAACCGATTTCAGGTTCATAGCGCACGAGCGTTCCGTCGCTTTCGTCCGCTTCGACCACGAGCCATTCACCCTTGCCCGAAACGGCGTTACCGATCTTGCCTTCTTTCTGCAAATTCACGAGGCCAGCACCCGTCATCACGGACGGCTGAAGACCCGCATATTGCAGGATGTGGTAAATCATGGCGGTCACGGTGGACTTTCCACTGGTGCCCGAAACGGCGATGGTCTTCGCCTCTTTAGAAATCTTCGCGAGCATTTCGCTACGGTGCATTACCGGGATTCCCAGTTCCTTGGCGCGCTTGAGGTCTGGGTTCGTGTCTTCAATGGCGGTACTTACCACCACTGCATTCAGGCCCTTTACGACGCCAGAACCATCCTGTGCAAAACACTTGACGCCACATTCCTCGAGCTGGGTCATGACGAGGGGCTTTTCGCACTTACCTGCCAAAAACTCACCGAACTGGCGGTCAGAACCGCTAATTGCAACACCCTTGCCAACAAGATACTGGGCAATGGCACTCATGCCTACGCCCGCTACACCGATAAAAAAGTAAGATTCCATATACGGAAAAGTAGTAAAACCGAGAATAAAAATTATATATTCATACCATGAACTTCTCGGATTCAAGATTCACGACGATTGCGCACCGCAACTTGTGGGGGCAGTGGACTTTCGTGTTCGAAAAATCCAAGTTGTGTAGCCTGCGCTATACGGGAGAAGGTGTGCCGAGTTCGGTTCAGGCCTGCGCCTATGCCGAGCCGGATGTGGTTCAGACACTATCTTCGACGGTGGCCCGCGCCTACCGCAAGGCCGTGCAACAGCTTAATTTGTATTTGGCGGGTAAACTCCGCGAATTTTCGCTCCCGCTCAAGATTTACGGCACCGATTTCCAGAAGAAGGTCTGGGATGCCATCGCCGAGATTCCTTACGGAGAAACGCGGACTTACCAGCAGGTGGCCGAAGCGGTTGGAGAGCCCCGCGCCACGCGTGCCGTGGGCGCCGCCCTCCACGCGAACCCGCTACAGATTATCCTCCCCTGCCATCGCGTGGTGGGCAAGGGCGGAAGCCTGGTCGGCTACGCCCTGGGGCTCGACCTCAAGCGAAGGCTCCTCGTAATTGAGGGGGCAATTCCGCAGGAACTGTTGCTGGAATAATAAGTACTGGATCCTCCCCATTCGGGGACCATGCGCACTAAGGCAACAAGTTGCCAAGTGCTGTCCGGTATCGACCTACGGTCTCCAAGATGACTTAAATCGTTCGTCTACTTATCACTATTATCAAAGGCCTGGGCATCCTCGGGTTCCTCCACAATCCAGTCGCGGATGTGGTCGGCAAGAGCCTTCTGGCCATCCTTTTCGATCGCATCGGCAAGTTCGGTCAGTTCTTCGGCATCAAGCGTCGTCAAGTCCTTCTCGAAACGGTCCACGTAGCCCGACAGCTGTTCGTAACGCTTCATCCCGGCAAGCAGCTGCATAAATTCCAAATCAGCGGTATTGCCGTTACGGAACTGCTCATGTTCCTTGAGCACACGGTCCGCATCCGCTTCGGGCAGGAACGCCGCCAAGCGACCAAGGTTAATCACCTTCGGGAAAGTCTCGTACAGAGTGCGCGCGATCTTGATGCAGTCGGACTTGCGGCCTTCCTTGTCAGCAATGGCGGCCTGCAAATCGAGGTACGCTTCTTCGTCTTCGGAACCAGGGTTTCGCACATCGCCGAGCCACTGCTTGGCCAGTTCAAGGTTACCCGCCATAAACTGCGCATTGGCAATGTCGATAAGCGTCGCATTGCTCTTGTCAGGATCCTTCAACAGTGCAGCCTTCGCAAAATTTGCCGCATCCTTGATGGAGTCCGCCATGTCGCAAATCGCATCCAGGATATCCTCGCGGTTCCCCTGGTCGACTTCCGTTACTTTGTCTATAAGTTCAACCAGCAAGGCCTGGGCTCGTTCCTTGGGCAAGAATTCCTCGACACTCAAGAACACGACCGAACGGCCCTCGCCACCCACATGGCGCATCGCCAAGTCATGGACCAAGTCCGCTACATAGTCCTTGTCGCTGTACTGCGAAGCAAGTTCCACAAAGAACGTTCCCGCATCGTAAAAGAGGTTGTCCCAGTATTCCTTTTCTTCGTCGCTGTCCGCCTTGAACGAAATAAAGTCCGCACGGAGCGTCCACGCCAAAAGTTCCAGCTGGTCCTTCGGATCCTTGAAGTTTTCGATATCGTCCAGTCCCTTCGCAATTTCTTCGTACAGGTCTTCGGGACGGTTCAACAAACGACTCTGTCCGCTCACGATCTGCGTTAGCGTATCACGGAGTTTATCTTCCTTGCTGCGCATGGCCTGTGCCATCGCAGGAGACTTCCAAACTTTTTTCTTCTTTGCCATGGGTAAAAAGATAGAATTTTTCAGAGGCTCATAAAAAAGACCCGGTGCCTCCCCGAGAGAGAAGGACGGCACCGAGTCAAAACACCCAAGTCCGATACCTTGCGACAACAAACCAACGTCGCGGGTAAAAACAAACCTGTATTTCGAACATATATTCTTGTCTATCAAAAAACAAGTTTCTATATTGTAAAATAAGACTAACAGTTAAAAAAATGCTCAAATAAGGATAAAAACGGCTTATGACTTGTTCCAACTTAAAATATTCCAACTTGGAAGAATACTCCGACCTTCTGGCAAAAAACGCCCAGAAGGCTAGCAAGACGCTCCGTACCCTCCCGGGCGAAAAGCGTAGCGCCGTGCTGAACCGTGTCGCCCAGATTTTGCGCGAACGTAAGCCAGAAATCCTTGCAGCAAACAAGATTGACCTTGAAGCAGCCGCCGGAAAGCTCGACGACTCGAAAATGGATCGTCTCACATTGAACGACGCCCGCATCGAAGCCATGGCCAAGGGGGCCGAAGAAATCGCCTCCTTCGCAGATCCGCTGAACAAGGTTCTCGAAAGCCGCGAGCTCAAGAACGGAATCAAGATTAGCCGCGTGGCCGTACCTATCGGTTCCGTCTTCTTTATTTTTGAAAGCCGCCCCAACGTGACAATCGATGGCGCATGCCTCTGCTTCAAGGCGGGCAACGCCGTAATTTTGCGCGGCGGTAAGGAATCGCTGAATTCCGCCAAATGCCTCGCCGGCATTTTCCACGAAGCTCTCGCCGAAGAAGGCATCGACCAAGACGCCGTGCAGCTCGTGACCGAAACGAGTCACGACCTGGTAGGCATGCTCCTGCAGCGTAACGACTGCCTCGACCTCGTGATTCCCCGCGGAGGCGAACGCCTGATCCGCGCGGTCGTGGAACAGAGCAAGATTCCGGTGATTAAGCACTTTAACGGCATCTGCCACGTGTACGTGGACAAGTCCGCTGACATGGACAAGGCGGTGAACATTCTGATCAACGCCAAGACGCAGCGCACCGGCGTGTGCAACGCCATGGAATGCGTGATTATTGACCGCCATATTGACGCGGCCACCACGAAGAAATTGATTGATTGCCTCGCCGACCGCGGCGTAGAACTCTTTGGCGATCACGACGCCCAGAGCCACGACAGCCGCATCAAGGACATAGGCGACGACTCCAACTACCACCACGAATACCTCGCCCTCAAGGCTAGCGTCAAGTTCGTCGACAACGTCGCCGAAGCCTGCGACCATATCGAAAAGAACAGCAGCCGCCACACCGAAGCGGTCGTCGCCGAAGACGCAAGCGTTCAGGACTACTTTGTTGCGAACGTGGATAGCAGCAGCGTAATGGTGAACGCCAGTACCCGCTTTGCCGACGGTGGCGAATATGGCCTCGGCGCCGAAGTGGGCATATCTACTGACAAGCTGCACGCCCGCGGCCCCATGGGCGTGGAAAGCCTCTGCAGCTACAAGTGGATTCTCCGCGGCAATGGTCAAGTGAGAGCATAACAGGATTTAACGATGAGTGTTGAAGATTTGTCTCAAAAGTTGCAGGAATTAGCGAAGGCCCCCAAGTACAGGGGCGCCATTTTCCAGATTGAAGCAGACGAAAAGGGACTCGCCCTCGTCGACGTCAAGGAAGCGAGCCTGAAAGTCTACTTGATGATCGACCCGGAATGCGACAAGATTCTGGAAACGAGATTCTTCACCTACGGTGGTCCCATCTTTACCGCTCTCGCCGATACCTTCTGCAAGAAAATCCAGATGGTAACCGTAGACGAAGCCTGCGCCATTACCGCCGAAAGCATCGAACTTGAACTCCGCGACGCCCCCGACGTGAGAGCCATCCCCGAGAACGCTCCGGAAATCAAGCAGATGAACACGCTCATCGCGAAAATTCTCTCGGAGTACCCCGAAAAGAAGGCGACCGCCATCCTCGTTCGCGAAAAGATGGAACGCATCAAGTACCGCACGCAGACCGCCGAAGGCCGCGCCGAAGACGATGCCGAATGGAACGCCCTGACCAAGGTACAGAAGATCGAAAAGGTGGAAGCCTGGCTGCACCAGTCCGTCCGAGGAATGCTCCAGGGCGATGGTGGCGACGTAGAAATCCTGGACCTCACCGACGACAACCGACTGAAAATCCGCTACCAGGGCGCCTGCGCCGGATGCGGCTCCGCCATGGGCGGCACGCTGTTCTACATCGAGGATGAACTCAAGAACAACGTCTACTACAACCTGATCGTGGAACCCGAAGACCCGCTCGACCATGATGTGAACCCCGAAAGTTGGACACAACTTTCGGGGTTTTCATATATGAAATACACAAAA
>LVAE01000018.1 GCA_001603905.1 Fibrobacterales bacterium Fibro_02 | reverse complement strand
GACGGGTCCAATTTCAAAAAATCTTCGGTGTAAAGCTTTATGATTTTACGTTTGATAGCATCGACCTTGCGCAGGTCATTTGTTTCTAGATATTCGACGACGGCTTGTGGCATTCCGCCGACTAGCGCATAAAGCCGTAGGCCGCGCATGGTCGTCCTGAATGCGGCACCGAGCGGCAACTTCCTTTCGAAGAACTTGCTCAACGTGGGTATGGTCACTTCGTCGTTCATTGCCCAGCGGAATTCCTCGAAATCCATGGGGTGCATTTGCAGTCGGTCTTCTTCGCTGGGAATGGTGATGTTTTCCGTGTTTTTCTTGATGCTGATGAGCGACCCCGTTTCGATGTAATCGTAGCGTCCGTCTGCGACCAGGTACTTTATGGCCTGCCGCGCGTTGGGGCATTTTTGGACTTCGTCGAAGATGATTACTGAATTGCGAGATTTCAGTGACTTGTGGAAAATCGCCTGTAGTCGCAGGAAAATGAAGTCCAAGTCCATGAGGTCGTCGAACAGGGATTTGACCTCTTCGGAGGCCTTATTGAAGTCGATAAGGATGTATGTTTCGTACTCCCTAATGGCGAATTCTTCGACAATGGTGGATTTCCCGATTCGGCGGGCTCCTTCAATAAGTAAGGCAGTCCGCCCCTTGCTTTCGGACTTCCATTCAAGCATTTTTGCGTATATTTTGCGTTTAAATGTAAATTTCGGCATATTTTATCCCCCGAACATGTCTAAATATACATAAATTTTTCTTTTCCCGCAAATTTATTTTGAACAAAACCTCCTTTTCCCGCAAATTTTTACATTAAAAATTCGGCTTTCCCCGTAAATTTACAATCCAGCAATTTACGGCTGATTCGGGGCCGGAACAGCCCGACAGAGCCCCGACTTCTTTTGCTCATTTGAACACTAATATATATAAATTGAACTCCCCTGTCAATAGCCGGAGGGGACAATTTGTGTGAAAAAAAAACTAAATTATGGGTGTAGAATTTCGAGGTTATTTACGGAATCCGTGAAACCATCTACAATTAATATACAGTAAAAGTCAATATCTTTTTTCTATACCGCAAGAGGTTGATGGAGAAAAATTCATCATGGACTTTCAGAAAGCCGAACACAATCCGGCATGATGATTTGGGTTTTTAAGGGGTGTCCGCTTTTGTAAAATTGTCAATGATAAGTTAATCCCGGGGCGTTCCGCGGGGCTTTTTGCGATATATCTTTATCTCTGGTGTAAAACATGTTTGGAGATTAAGATGAAAAATATCTTATTCGTTTCTTCCGTATTGGCCTTGGCTTGTACGGGTTTCGCTCAGAAAATTGTAATCACGACGAATTATACGGCGGACCCGGCGCCCTATGTCTATGGGGATACGGTTTACCTGTACACGACCCATGACGAGGACAATGCCGACGGGTTCATGATGTACGACTGGCTGTTGCACACTTCCACGGACATGGTCAACTGGACCAGCCACGGTGCCGTAGCGAGCCTGGGAGACATCAAGTGGTCCTCTAAAACCAACGGGGCCTGGGCGGAACAGGTCATCGAGCGCGACGGCAAGTGGTTCATGTACGTCCCCATTCACGGCAACGGCATTTCCGTCTTGGTGGCGGACAACCCTTATGGCCCCTTCAAGGAACCTTTGAACAAGGCCCTGGTCTGGCAGCGCGAGCACTGGAACGATATCGACCCTACCGTCTGGATTGACGACGACGGACAGGCCTACATGTACTGGGGCAACCCCGATTTGTACATGATCAAGTTGAACAAGGACATGACCAGTACTCAGGGCTCCATTGTCACCTACCCCAAGATCAAAGATTACCAGGAAGGCCCCTGGGTCTATAAGCACGGCGACCATTACTACATGACTTTCGCATCTACCTGCTGTGCGGAAGGTATCGGGTATGCCATGAGCGACAAGATTACGGGCCCCTGGACCTACAAGGGCGACATTATGCCGCATTCTTCGCGCAGTAACGGAAACCACCCGGGTATCATCGATTTCAAGGGGAAATCCTACGTTTTCGGCCTGAATTACGAACTTTGGCGTTACAAGTCCGAAAAGATGGGCCAGAAATACCAACACAAGGAGCGTCGTTCTGTCGGCCTTTCCGAAATGAAGTACAACGCCGACGGCACGATTCAAAAAATTGACTATTGGCCGGACAATGGCGTGGCCCAGCTGGAAGATTTCGACCCGTACAAGCGCGTGGAAGCGGAAACCATGTCGTGGGGCGAAGACGTGAGGGTCCGTAAGAGCGGCGCTGCCGGCAATACGGTCATCACCAATCTTTCCGAAGGAAAATACACCAAGATTAGCGGCGTGGAATTCGGCGACGCGGGCGCGGAAAGTTTCTCGGCGTCGGTGCTGAGCGTCAAGAAGGCATCGAGCATCACCGTCCGCCTGGACAAGGTGGATGGAGAAATCGTCGGCAAGGCGGAATTTAGCGCTGACGGCCTTGTGACGGTGCCGCTCTCCGGTGCGGTCGGCAAGCACGACGTGTTCTTCGTGTTCGCGGGCGATTTCGAGGCGGACTACTGGGAATTCGAGGACAGCAAGACTTCCGTTCCGCAGGGTCCGTTCTGCAAGGCGAAACTTACTGACGCCGAAGCCACGTGCGAATTGCCCGTGGTGGGCGCGAAGGTCGAGGGGGCAGCGAACTTCATCGACTTCGAGAACTACGACGTGGGCGGTGCGGGCAAGGCCTACTACGACATGGATACCCAGAACCAGGGCGGCGAATACCGCGAAGACCGCGTGGACATCGTGAAGAACGGCGACGGATTTGCCGTGGGCTACACGCAGAAGGGCGAATGGCTGGAATACACCGTGAATGTGCAGGCGGGTGGCAAGCTCCCCTTCGAGCTCAGCTATGCAAGCGGCATGGACAACACGGGCGTGCGCCTGTTCATGGACGACGAGCCGATTACCGACACGCTCGCGCTCACGGGCACCGGGGATTTCGACACCTACGGCACCTTCAAGGGAACGACCACCAAGGAACTCACCACGGGCGAACACGTGCTCAAGGTGCTGGTGACAAGCGACTACGTGAACCTCGACTGGATTGCCTTCGGTGAAAGCGAAGGCAGCGCTGAGGACATCCGCAACGGGACCACGGGCATCGTGCCGAAAATCTCCCTAAACGGCGCCGGAACCGCGGGCATGGCAAACGCTTTCGCGAGGGTCGCGGGCAGCTACAGGGTATTCGACCTGATGGGCTCCGAGCTCGGGAACATCCGCCTGAATGCCGGCGCAACGCTGACGGACCTCAAGGCCGGACTCAAGACCGCCGGCTTCGGGAGCGGAGTCTACGTCGTCCGCAATCCTGCTGGAAAAACGCTGAAACTGCAAGTCGGGGAATAAGTTCCCGCGCATCTTAAACCGTGCGCAGCCTCCCCCGCATAAAAAAAAATCCCCGACCTCTCGTAACGAAGGCCGGGGTTTTTAGCGTCAATGTTTAATGCAATTTTATGCAAATTGCAGAATATTGAATAAAAACGCAGTATTTTTATAAAAAATTCTTGCTTTTTGCAGTCAATAAATGTATATTACGCAAGGTAACAAAGGAGCATTATATGGCACAGGCAACGATATCCGCACGCATCGACAGCAAGGACAAAGAAAGCTTTGACAAGTTCTGCAGCAATGTGGGGCTGTCCACTTCTGCCGCCATTTACATGTTCGTGAAAAATGTCATCAACGAGCGCCGCATCCCCTTTGAAGTCCGCGAGCCCTCCCCCCGCTACAACGCAAGCGACATCGAAGCCCTCAAGAAAGGCATCGAACAGCTCAACGCCGGGAAAGGTGTCGAACACGAACTTATTGAGGTAGATGAATGATGAAGAAAATTTGGTCAGACAAAGCCTGGGACGACTACCTTTACTGGCAAACACAAGACAAAAAGATTCTAAAAAGAGTTAACCAGCTTGTTAAAGACATTGAACGCAACAATTTTGAAGGCATCGGAAAACCCGAAGCATTGAAGGGCAACCTCAGCGGATTCTGGAGCCGCAGAATCGATGACGCAAATCGACTAATCTATCGTATCAATGGTGAGTTAATCGACATCCTTTCGTGCAAAGGTCATTACGAAGACGTTTGACGATTAAGTCGGCTTATTGAAGGCTTCTGATGAATTCCGGGGCGAAGTCGACTCCGTTTGACCATGTGATTGTGCGTGCTTGCAGCGTGAAATCCTTAAAGGTATTAATATCTGCAAGTTGCTGCACGATGGGTCGGTGGTCCGACTTGATGACGCTTTCAAAATCAGCAACAAAACGGCATCCGTCATTGAATTCAACAGATATCTTGTAATCGCCAATATATTTCGCATCAATCACATGAAGCATAGTCTAGACCAGCACACCCCTAGCGGTTTGACAGGACCTGGGGCAAATTTCGTTTGCCGTAGATTACATGCACGATAGAAACGCTCAAATTGTTTTCATCTACCGTATAAAAGATTGAATAATTGCGAACTGTAAAATACCGCACCCCTTCTGAAAGCCAAGGTTCGTTTGGAAACTGATGATAACGGCTAGGCATAAGCGATAAGCCCTTCATAGCCTGATGAAGTGCGTCTATCACATTTTCAGCGGATTTTTTCGATTTAAGTTCAACCGAAATATAGGAGTATATTTCGGCTAAATCGGATTTTACCTGTTCAGTGAGAAAAAGGGAGTATTCCATTATGCAAAGCGCTGCTTGAGTTCTGCAAAAGCATCGTCTAGGGGCGTGACACGACCATTGCGCACGTCGTCTAAGCCTTTTTGCATCTTTGCATTGAATACTTCTTCCGACTCTTCGAGTGCGGACATACGTTCCTGCTCATATTGGTAAAGCAGAAACTGGATATACTTCGAAACATCCTCGAGATAGGATTCCGGCAACTGGCGAATTTCTTTTTCTAGGACGTCGTATGACATAATAACTCCATAGACAAATATACACTTTTCTTTGTCGGAAAGCAAGCGATGAGCCTTGCGGTATGGGGTAAAAACCGGTGCTTTTGGTCACGGGGTGGTTGATTTTGGGGTGGTTTTGGGTTATATTTAGGGGTGAGGTTATTTATGCTGAAGAAGTTTGTTCTGGGGGGGATGGTTGTGGTGGCGGCGTTGCTTGGCAATGCTTGCGGGGACGACGGTTCGAGCGATTCGCCGGCGGGGCCTGCGGATAGCGAGGTTACCCTCTCCTCCTCCAGCGATGATGTTGTCTCTGGCAACAGTTCGTCTTCGAGTGTCACCGAGAGCCCGTCGACTAGTTCTGGGCAGGCTCCGCAGTCGGCGGAGTCGGATGGGTCTTCGTCGAGCGAAAAGGCGGTTGGCGGCAGTTCTTCCAGCGACGGAAAAGCCTCGTCGAGTTCCGGAAAAGTTGAGTCCAGCAGCAGCGGCAAGGGCGAAAAGTCGTCATCGAGCGAGGGGGCGGCGGGCAGCAGTTCTTCGGATGTTGTCGCGGAGTCGTCTTCGTCGGAAAAGAGTTCTTCGAGCGTGGTGGAATCCTCTTCGTCGGTGGAAAGTTCGTCTAGCGAGGAGCCGTCTTCGTCATCTGTCGTGGAGTCCTCTTCAAGCGTGGCGGAAAGCAGTTCAAGTTTAGAGACAGAATCATCCAGTTCTATTGCGTTGTCATCAAGTTCCGAAACACCAACGGTGAAGAGTATTTACGATGCAGAAAATAATACCTTAACCGATTTACGCGATAATAAAGTCTATAAAACAGTAACTATTGGCGAACAGGTTTGGATGGCTGAGAATCTGAATTATAAATATAAAGCAGGGACATCGAGCTTCTGTTATAATGATTCAACAAAATACTGCAATCTTTATGGACGACTTTATAAATCCGACGTAAGGAAAATTCAAATATGTCCAGAAAAATGGCATTTGCCAGATTCTACAGAATGGGAGACTTTATTCAAATTTACCGGAAATCAAACAAGTGTTCTCAAGGCCGATAGTGGATGGAGCCCGTGGGGAAAAGAAAATACGAATGGGACGAATGATTTTGGTTTTTCTGTATATCCTGCTGGGTACAAAGATATACTCGATGGATATGATGGTCTAGGCTTAGATGCTCATTTTTTGGTGCGAAAAGACGGTTGGATTCCGTATATACCCGACGTTAATAGAATCCCGCCCTATTTTGTAAATCCAGGTGACTATAGAGCTATACCTATTCGTTGCATAAAGGATTCAGAGTAGACGATTTTTCTCTTGTCCGTCCGATTTGAGAACAAGGCCACTGGCTCCCGACTCCATCCTAAACGATGACATTCCAATCAACAGAATTCGCTGGGCTCTCCCCCCGGCGTTATTTAATCCCTAAGGCAGCCAATCGGGACGACTTTTACACCGTCGGGTCTCGTATATGCCATTTGCCCACCCGTGACAACCATCAGCAGGTCCGGTTCACGAAGTTGAATTTGGTCGCTTTTCTTATTGTGTTCCCGTATAAGTTCCTTTAAAGTCGTCAGGTGTTTTGCACCTTCCTCAATTTCGCGGCTCCCCAACTTAAACTCTATCAAGGCATATCGCCCGTCATTCAAGTGCAACACGGCATCGGCCTCGAGCCCGGTCCTGTCGCGATAATAAGAAAGTTCGCCACGTAGTTTTTGAGAATAGACCTTCAAGTCCCTGATGCAAAGCGTCTCGAAAACAAAACCGAAAGTTTTCAGGTCAGTGTAGAAGTATTCGGGAGAGACGCCCATCGCAGCGACGGCAATTGATGGGTCGGAAAATTCCCTCTTCTTCCCTGAACGGATAGATGTGGCGGAACGGATGGATGGGCTCCAGGCGTCCAGATCTTCTATGACGAATAGTCTGCGTAGCGCGTTTAAGTAGGAATCCAGTGTTATTATGGAAAAATTGTCCGATTCCGATAGAATATCCTTATGGATGCTGGAGGTCTTTGCCAAGGTTGAGACATTCCGGGCGTACGATTTCAGGATAGCCTTTGTCCATTTGGGGTTCCTTTCGACTCCGTCAACCGTGGATATGTCTGTCTGGCAGATGTTTTCAAGATAGTCTTGCGCGACGACAAGTTGGGCATCATCGCCTTTCTTGAAAAGAGCGGCCGGCCACCCGCCACGGCAAGCGGCATGAATTAGTTGCTCTATCGAAAGGCTTGACGTAATCCCGTCAATATCGCTTTCGGGGGCGTCGAACAGTTTTGAAAGTGATATTTGGCCATTGGATTCCTGTGATTCGAAAAGGCTCATGGGGAACATCTTCAATCGTGATATTCTCCCCGTTCCCGAATGGATTGTCTTTGAAAGGTCAAAACTGGTTGAACCCGTCAATATAAAAAGTCCGTCTTCTCCCCTATGGTCCACTTCGGTGCGGACGGCGTCCCACAGAATGGGGGCGTCCTGCCATTCGTCAATCAATCGAGGATTTTCCCCTTTCAGCAATAAAGACGGTTTAATCGATACGGTTGCAAGATAACTCTCCCTGAAGTCTGGATCCTGCATTTTGACAACGCTTTGGGCTTTTGTTTTGTATTTTTGTTCAATTCTGTTTTGTATTTTTGGAAGAAAAATGCCGAATCCTTTGTAAAAGCGCATTTTTATAGCATTTTTCTTGAGATGTCGGCGTGTTGGGTCACGGGGTGGTTGATTTTGGGGTGGTTATGGGTTATATTTAGGGGTGAGGTGTTTTATGATGAAGAAGTTTGTCTTGGGGGGAATGGTTGTGGTGGCGGCGTTGTTTGGCAATGCTTGCGGGGACGACGGTTCGAGCGATTCCCCGGCGGGGCCTGCGGATAGCGAGGTCACCCTCTCCTCTTCCAGCGACGATGTTGTCCTTGGCAACAGTTCGTCATCAAGTGTGATCGAGAGCCCGTCGACTAGTTCTGGGCAGGCTCCGCAGTCGGCGGAGTCGGATGGGTCTTCGTCGAGCGAGAAGGCGGTCGGCGGCAGTTCCTCCAGCGACGGAAAAGCCTCGTCAAGTTCCGGCAAGGTAGAGTCGAGCAGTAGCGGCAAGGGCGAAAAGTCGTCATCGAGCGAGGGGGCGGCGGGCAGCAGTTCTTCGGAGGTTGTCGCGGAGTCATCTTCGTCGGAAAAGAGTTCTTCGAGCGTGGCGGAATCTTCTTCGTCGGTTGAAAGTTCGTCTAGCGAGGTGCCGTCTTCGTCATCTGTTGTGGAATTCTCTTCAAGCATGGTGGAAAGCAGTTCAAGCAGCGAAATTTTCTCGTCTTCCCAACAGAATACAGTTTTAGATTCGAGTTATTACGATGCAGAGGAGAATACGCTTAAAGATCTTCGAGATGGACGTATTTATAAAACGATTACAATAGGTGGTCAAATCTGGATGGCTGAAAACTTAAAATTGCAAAAATTTGGAACAAAAAAAATAAAGAGTTTTTGTTATGATAACAATTCTGAAAATTGTGAACTGGTTGGAGGACTGTATATAAGGTCTTCTGCATTGGATAGTGCCGCTCTTTTTAGCAAGAATAGTAAAGGTTGTGGGAACATTGGCAAAGCGTGCAGTATTGTCAAACCTGTTAGAGGTATTTGCCCTCAAAATTGGCATATACCAGATTCTTTGGAGTGGACAAATTTAGTTGATGCTGTTGAGGGAGATAAACTTAATCTTAGGGCCACCAATGGATGGCGCGAAACATGCTATGAAAATCCGACGAATGGAAAATATGGCTTTGACGCTCTTCCTGGTTATAAGGATGATACTAATTTTATTAATAATGCTGCCAACTTCTGGGTTGGAGAGAGTACCACTAGGGCTATGATCATATCTTGTTGGGAGCAAAGTACATATATAATATATGCTGCACGACCAGAATTTGCTTATTCCATTCGCTGTATAAAGGATAATTAAACTCTAGAGGTGTACTATGGCAGACCCGAAAAAAAAACTTTTCTGGCCCGATGTCTACAAGGATCAGGAATTTCAATAAATAGCCGCATAAGCTCCTCCTGATTTCAACCTGAGCGAATCTTGACAAAGACTCGCTCTTTTTTTTGCCAAGACAAAGCGACGGCGAATGCCTGGCCGCTAAGCAGTTATGACTCTTTCTCGGGTAGAAATGGAGATGCCCGATCAAGTCGGGCATGACAAATTAGTGGTAAAACAGTTAGCCCTAAGGCGGAAGAAAATGTGTCGTTGAGCGAACATTAGAGGCCGAAGGCCGAATCCATGTGAGCGAGACGAGCACATTTCTGGAGCCGTGGGCTGCCTGATGTCGGGTTTTTAAGGGCAGAGCCCTTAGGCGAGGGGGTGGAGAGCAACGGAGTGCGAACCAGGGGGATGCCTCCCCCTCCCCTTTCTATGGACCCTATCGCCTTCGGCTCCAGGGTGACAGAGCGTTTTAATATGAAACATGCCTTTTTTGCCCCGGTTTAGGGGTTTGTCTTGTTTCAGAACGAAACGAAATGGCCGTTTTTTGCCTGTTATTAGCATTTGGCACGGGTTTTGCTTATGTATGGGCGTAAAAATCGCCCCATTCAGATTGATTCGCGGGCGGCAAGAATTTAAAAATAGGAGACTCATTATGAGCAAGATTATCGGTATTGACCTTGGTACGACCAACAGCTGCGTGTCCGTGATGGAAGGCGGCAAGCCGGTCGTGATCGCTAACGCGGAAGGTTTCCGCACCACCCCGTCCATTGTCGCTTTCGGCAAGAACGGCGAACGTCTGGTGGGCCACGTGGCAAAGCGCCAGGCTATCACCAACCCCGAAAAGACGATTTACTCCATCAAGCGTTTCATGGGCCGCACCGCGGGCGAATGCTCCGCTGCCGAAAAGAACATGCCCTACAAGCTGGTGGGCTCGGGTTCTGACCCGGTCCGCGTGCAGGTGGACGACAAGCAGTTCGCTCCTCCCGAGATTTCGGCCATGGTTCTCCAGACCATGAAGAAGATTGCCGAAGATTACCTGGGCCAGCCGGTGACGCAGGCCGTGATTACGGTCCCCGCCTACTTTAACGACTCCCAGCGTCAGGCTACGAAGGACGCCGGTAAGATTGCTGGCCTCGAAGTGCTGCGTATCGTGAACGAACCGACGGCAGCCGCCCTCGCCTACGGTCTTGACTCCAAGAAGAGCGAAAAGGTCGCCGTGTATGACCTCGGTGGCGGTACGTTCGATATCTCTATCCTGGAAATCGACGACGGCATGTTCAGCGTGAAGGCCACCAACGGCGATACGATGCTCGGCGGTGACAACTTCGACGAAGTGATTATCGACTGGATCAACGACGAGTTCAAGAAGGACAATCCGGGCATCGACCTGAAGAAGGACAAGATGGCCCTGCAGCGTTTGAAGGACGCCGCTGAAAAGGCGAAGATCGACCTTTCTGCCACGACTTCCACGAACATCAACCTCCCCTTCATCACTGCCGACGCTTCGGGCCCGAAACACTTGGACCTCACGCTCAGCCGTGCAAAGTTTGACCAGCTGACCGCCCACCTGGTGGAACGCACCATGGAACCCTGCCGCAAGGCTATCGCCGACTCCGGCCTCTCCCTGAGCGAAATCGACGAGGTGATCCTGGTCGGTGGTTCTACCCGTATCCCGGCCGTGCAGGAAGCCGTGAAGAAGTTCTTCGGCAAGGAACCGAACAAGACTGTGAACCCGGACGAAGTGGTGGCTATCGGTGCCGCCGTCCAGGGTGCCGTGCTTAGCGGCGACTCCTCCGTGAAGGACGTGTTGCTCCTCGACGTGACCCCGCTTTCCTTGGGTATCGAGACTCTCGGTGGCGTGATGACCAAGCTCATCGACCGTAACACCACGATTCCGACCAAGAAGAGCCAGGTGTTCTCTACCGCCGAAGACAACCAGCCGGCCGTGACGATTCACGTGCTGCAGGGCGAACGCGAATTTGCCCGCGACAACCGTACGCTCGGCAAGTTCGACTTGACCGACCTTCCGAAGAAGCCGCGTGGCGTGCCGCAGATCGAAGTGACCTTCGATATCGACGCGAACGGCATTGTGCACGTGTCTGCCAAGGACAAGGAGACCGGCAAGGAACAGTCCATCAAGATTACTTCTTCCAGCGGCTTGTCTGAAGACGAAATCAACAAGATGGTGAAGGATGCCGAAGCCAACGCTGCCAAGGACAAGGAACAGCGCGAACTGGTGGACATCAGGAACCAGGCCGAACAGATGGCTTACCAGGCCGAAGGTCAGCTGAAGGAATTTGGCGACAAGCTCCCGGCCGACACCAAGAGCCAGCTGCAGGCTGCCATCGACGACATCAAGGCCAAGAAGGACAACGGCTCCAAGGAAGAGATCAAGGCCGCTATGGACAAGCTCCAGGGCATGATCAGCTCCATGGCCCAGGCCGCCGGTGCAAACCAGGCCCAGCCGGGTCCGCAGCCGGGCGCTTCTGAACAGCCGAAGAACGACAAGAAGGGCGATGGTCCGGAAGTCGTCGACGCGGAAGTGGTTGACTAATTAGACGTACGGTAGTGTCATCCTGAGCGGAGCGCGCAGCGCGAAGTCACTTTGGACACTTGGGCTTCAGCCCTTAGTGATCCATGGTCCCCCTTGCGGGGAGAAGGATCTAGACCTGCCGTCAAAACGAAAGGATTGGCTCTCTTTTAGGGGGCAATCCTTTTTGCGTAAAATGAGCGAGCGCAAAAATGGCTGAAAAAAGAGATTATTACGAAGTTCTAGGCGTCGGCAAGGACGCGAGTGCAGACGAGATCAAGCACGCCTACAAGAAACTTGCCATCAAGTACCACCCGGACAAGAACCCGGGCGACAAGGAAGCCGAAGAGAAGTTCAAGGAGGCTGCCGAGGCCTACGATGTGCTCAGCAACCCCGAGAAGCGTAAGCAGTATGACCAGTTCGGCTTTAACGCCCCCGGTGGTGGCTTTGGTGGCGGCGGATTCGGCGGCCAGGGATTCTCGGTCGAGGATATCTTTGCGAACTTCGGCGATATTTTCGGTGGCGGATTCGGTGGTTTTGGCGGCGGTGGCCGCAGGAGCTCACGCAAGGCCGGGCCTCCCCGCGGGAACGACTTGCAGATCAAGGTGGCGCTCAGCTACAAGGAAATCTTCGAAGGCTGCACCAAGAAGGTTCGCCTGAAACGCTACACGCCTTGTACGGAATGTAACGGTAAGGGTGGCCAGGACATCAAGGAATGCAGCACCTGTCATGGAACGGGTCGTGTGCGCCGCTCTACAGGCGGATTTTTCCAGATGATTACCGAGAGCGCCTGCCCCACCTGTAACGGTACGGGTGAAGTTATCGCGAAACCGTGTAGCAACTGCCATGGCGAAGGCCGTGTGCAGGAAACGGAAGAGATTTCCATCAAGATTCCGGCGGGCGTTGCCGAGGGCCAGTACCTGAACCTGCGTGGCGAAGGCAACTGCGGGCCTCGCGGCGGTGCCTGCGGCGACTTGCTGGCGGTCATTGCCGAAAAGCCCGACGACTTCTACACCCGCGAAGGCGACGATTTACACTGCGAAATCAAGGTGCCGGTCCACAAGCTGGTCCTTGGCGGTACGCAACGAATTCCGACGCTGGACGGTGGCGAAGTGAAGATCAAGATTGCGGCCGGCACTCAGGCCGGAAGCATCTTGCGCCTGCGCGAACAGGGCCTGTACCCGCTGAACAAGCGCGGCGACCGTGGAAGCCTCTACGTGAACATCGGCGTGGAAATCCCGAAGGATTTGAGCCGCGAAGAGAAGGAACTCTACCAGAAACTCGCGGAACTCAGGCACGACAAGGAAACCGCACAGGAAGAATCCTTCCTCGAGAAGATGAAGAATCTGTTTAAATAGGAAGTAGACAGTAGGAAGTGACGGGGCGTCGCCCCGAAATCCCCAAAAAGATTCTCCCGGACAGCAATGCCCGGGATTTTTTTTATAATTACATTCATGAACAAATTCATCGCCATCGTACTTTTAATATGCACCATCGCATTTGCGAACGAAGATGGCGTAGTCCCCGAAGTTGATAGGAAAAGACAAATTGACCCCGCCCTTATTTTGGGAGAAGTGTTTTTGCGATTGCAGGCACGGCAAATCTAATATTGCAAGCCAATGAAGGTTACAAAGAGGAAAAAGAAGAAATATCTGTTGCCTACTACATTGTTTTCGGATCATTATGGCTTTCTTCAGGTACATCCTATTATGCTCTTTTGGGAAACAACATGATTGGCCTATCCATATTCGAAAATCATCTATTTGAATGGTGGATAGACGACGAAACATGGGCTTTTTCTTCCAAATAAAAGTTCTTCCCATATTTTTTGAAAGATTTCCCCATGAGTGACATTTTCTAGATTCTGGGGTGTTTAACAAGGGAATGTTTTATAGAAGAACGTTTCTTTTGGAAGGAGACACAAGTGCAAGAAAATAGCCTTGTCACTTGGTTCGCATCACCGCTAGTCCCGGAGACAACGAACAGAGAACCCGAGGATCTTATTCTCGATGGCCAGGCCGGCCAGGCCCGCATTGCCGAGGCCGTAGTACAAGTACACGTCGTACACGTGGCCGCTATTGACCTCTGTAGAACTCCAAAAGTACGTGCTCCAGGCGCCGAAGTAGCCAACGTCGTTCTTGCCGCCAACAGGCAAGGCGGAAAAACCGAAGGCATCCGTTCCGTAGTCATTGCTATGCCAACCCGTCTGCGACTTGAGAACCTTGCTTGCCGTATCTTGACCGCCGACGGCATCGAACAGAGTTTTCCATTCGTCATAACTTGGCAGGTGCCAACCCTCGGGGCAGATGCCCTGAACCAAGGTCGCTGAGCCTGCCGAAGCGAGGTCGCAGGTTTTGCCGTAGCCACAGTCCTGCGGGTTGTCCGCATCGGTTGCGAGTTTCACCGAGTCTATTGCCGCCGCCCAGGTGTAAAGGTGACCGACCACGTCGCAGTTGGCAGCCCTATCGTTGAAGCACCAAGATTTACCCTTCAGGCTCGGAGTCTTTGTACTGTCGGCGTAGTTCAAGTTCTCGGCCATCCAAGTCTGATCACCGATTTTCACTGTCTTGTAAACCTTGCCATCGCGTTCATCAGTCATCGTGCCGTAATCAATATCAGGGTTGAAGCGGCATTCCTTCGGCACATCCCAGTTCCAGTTCGTTTCACCTTCTAAAAGCTCTTGACATTTTATCTCGTCTGTAGAACTGCTACTATACACACTTGTCTCGCTGCTACTCGACTTTTCACTGCTGGACAACTGAGGATCATCAACAGAAGACGAAAGTTCCAACTTTATCGAACTCGATGAAAACTTCGCCATGCCGCTGCTCGAAGAAGTTTTTTTCGACGAAGAGCTCTTTTCGGCGGGATCATCGCCGTCCAAGGTCCAGTCGCCGGCTACGCACACGTAGGCGTTCTTTTCGTCCTTCACATAGGCTGTCGTACCTTCGCGTTTGCTGCTGCAAACCAGCAGGTCGTCGAAGGTTTCAACCATCAGGTCCGTATCGTTCCCTTCAGCTAGTTCAGGGTCCTTGGCGCCCGAACTGCTGTCTCCACCGCAGGCGGCAAGGAGAAGGGTGAAGGAAAGAACGGCAATGGATTGCTTCACCCCTACGGGGTTCGCAATGACGTTCTTGCTAGAGACGCGAGTATTTATCTTTCTGTTCAAAGCCATGACGGACTCCATCAGTTATTTTCAATCTAAATATAACTTATAATTGAGTCAAAATTTTCACGAAATACAAAATCGCCAAATTCGGACAAAAAACGACGTCTTGGTTCAAAAGTGACATTTTCTAGATTCTGGGGTGTTTAACAGGGGAAAGTTTTATAGAAGAACGTTTCTTTTGGATGGAGACACAATGAGAAAAGTGGTCATTTTGAATGCAAGCCCGCGCAAAGACGGAAACATCAGCCAGATGTTAAATATCATAGGTGATACCCTGTTTGAAAAGGGCACCGAGGTAACAATCATTGATGTCTGCAAGTTGGAATTTCGCCCGTGCATTGGCTGCATGAAATGCCGTAGCGCTCACGATTGCGTGATGCCGGAGGACGATGCGAAGCGGATTCTGCGCCTGGTGCAAGAATGCGACGCCCTTGTGGTCGGTTCGCCTTGCTATTGGGGCAACATGACCGGGCAACTCAAAATGCTATTCGACCGCTGGGTTTACGGCATGATGGACCACAGCGAACGCGATTACCCGATTCCACTGTTAAAAGGGAAAAAGGCCGTTATCGTTACCACATGTTCTACGGCATGGCCGTTTAACATCTTGTTCAAGCAGTCGGCAGGAACCGTCCGCGCCCTGAAAGAAGTGCTTTGCTGGAGCGGCTTCAAGATTGCAGGCGTGATTCAAAAAGGCGGAACCCATAAGCGAAATGGCCTTACGCCCAAAGAAATTGCCAAATGCAAGAAGATTGCCTTGTCACTTGGTTCGCATTAAAGGCGTGAAAACGCAATCGGATTAAATTATCGGGAATCCTTCGCGGTATTCCTTGATGATTTCCGGATGCGTCTTGGCGTATTCAAAAATCTTATCGCCGAGGCCGTTTTCTACGAGATTGACGAGTGCCTGACTTGGAACTGCGCCGACGCTCGGGCATGTGGGCGTGAGGGCGATGACGAGTTTTCCGTCTTTATTCATGATGCGGAGCGGCCAGATGGAACAGTCAAAGGGTTTATCTTCGGGCTTTAAAATGCAGCCTTTCTGCGGGTCGAGGAAGGTGCAGGGCACTTCTTCTTCGGGATCACCAGTTTTGTAGCCGCCAAGGACAATTTGACCGTCGCGGAACTCCCCCACCACGCCGTATTCATTCGGCTTGCTGAGTTTTTCAACGACTTCAGGCGGGAAAAGCGGGGTTTCCCAAAGGCTCTGCCTGCGGAAAGAGCAGCAGAATTTGCAGGCGGCGCATTGGTGTTTGGAGAGGATGGTAGAAAGCATGATTACTCCGGACTGGATCCTTCGACTTCGCGCTGCGCGCTTCGCTCAGGATGACAAGTAAAGTCGCGGGGATGACTTGATAAGGTTTCGCCGTCTACGACCGCATGCGTCTTGTCTAATATAGTTTGCGGGTAGTACGAGAGTTTGGCCTTGCGGAGGCCTTCGATGTTGATATCCTCTTCGCGGTTGATCAAATGAGCTCCCGTAGCCCAGAGCTTTTCGGCAAATAGTTTGTTTATAATCGCATAACCGCCATTCACGGCGTATTCATCGATGACTTTTTCGAAGTGGATGTCCCAGACGCCGGGCAAAATTTCTGACGCCATCGTCATGCCGGCCGGAATTCCTCCAATATAGAGTACCGCCCCTTTCATGCCGAGAGCATCAAAGTTTTCGAGTGCCTCGCGGATGGCGCAGTATTCCGAGAGTCTGGATTTCTCATCTTCGGAGCGTTCCGCCCAGGCGGCTTCGCGACATTCGCAGGTGCATTCGCAATCGGTATCGCCGGATTCGCCCAAGGTTTCGATGTTGAGCCAGCTTTTTTCGACCGCAAGCGCGTCTGCAAAATTTTCCGACGTAAGTGCGCAGATTTCGTAGTCCAAATAAGACCTATTGAAACGCGAGATATGGTTGCGCTTTTTCTTGTACTGGTTTCCAGCCAAGGTGGCAAGGCTTTCGGCAGAATAGATGTAGTCGCTGTCGCCGCGGTTTTCTTCGAAATGGAGTAGAGGCTCGGCGCTGTCCGCCCCAGCTGTCTTAAAATATTCCCGCAAAATCTGTGCCCGCGGCTCGTCGACCAGGCAAAATTCCAGCGGACGGCCCGATTTGTGGGCATCTTCGACAATACGTGCGAGAGCTGCTTGCGGCTCCCCCGACCCGAGCGGGAAAGCATAGCCCCTGCGGCTCCCCTGCCCGTTGTAGTAGCGGAAAAGGAACCCGTCTTGCAACGCAATCTGCGTGCCGTACTTTTTCCGTAGCAGGAAAATGTTCGCGAAGCTTGCGTCACTGCCGGTATAGCCCGAAACGGCCACGGCCTTTGTCACCGAAGCCCGATCAGAAAGTTCTGGGGTCTTAAAGTTTATCATCTTCTAGAAAATACAATTTTTCTTGTCGCAAGGAACATTTTTTTGCACCTTGTGAATACACCCGTAAACAGCCATTTCAAAACGGTTTTAAACCGCTTCCTGCTGGAGTTGCGGGATTATTTGTGCGGACCATTCCTCGAAATCACCGACTTCAATGTGGTCGCGGGCCTGTTGCATCAAGTGCAAATAGAAATGCAGGTTGTGGATGGTCGAAAGCGTCCAGCCGAGAGGTTCCTTGCTCTTGAATAGGTGGCGCAGGTAGGAGCGGCTGAAGTTGTGGCAGCAGTAGCAGTCGCATTCCGGGTCGAGCAGCGCATCGTGCTGGTGCGCGAACTTGGCATTCTTGTAACGGAGCACTCCCCTGCTGGTGTAAACGAGGCCGTCTTGGGCGTTTTTCGCGGGCAAAATACAGTCGAACATGTCGACCCCGCGGGCAATAAGCGAAAGCAGGTTCCAAGGAGTACCCACCCCCATCACGTAGCGGGCGCGGTCTTCGGGCAAATAGTTTGTACAGAAATCCGCAATTTCGTACATAGTTTCTACGGGTTCGCCTACGGAAAGGCCGCCCATCGCGTAGCCGTCGGGAGCGAGTTCCTTGAGCGCTTCGATGGATTTTTTGCGGAGTTCCTTGTGCATGCCGCCCTGCACTATCCCGAAAAAGAATTGCGGGTAGCCGTGGAGTGGCGGGTTTTCGGCGAGCCAATCCATAGCGCGGCGGGTCCATTTGAGCGTCAGGTCCAGCGAGAGCGAAGCCTCTTCGACGGTGCTCGGGTAAGGCGTGCATTCGTCAAAAGCCATGATGATGTCGGCGCCGATTTCGCGCTGGGCCTGCATCACGGATTCGGGCGAGAACTTGTGGCGGCTGCCGTCCAACAAGCTCCTGAATTCCACGCCGTCTTCAGTAATGTGGCGAAAATCCTTGAGGCTCCAGACCTGGAATCCGCCGCTGTCGGTGAGCATGGGGCCATTCCAGCCCATGAACTTTTGCACGCCGCCCGCTTCGGCAATGAGCTTGGTGCCGGGGCGCAGGTACAGGTGGTACGTATTCGCGAGAATGATTTGCGCCTGCATTTCGCGGAGGTCCCGCGACGAAAGCCCCTTCACGCTCGCAAGAGTGCCCACCGGCATAAAAATCGGAGTTTCGATGGTACCATGCGCCGTATGGAGGCGACCACGGCGGGCTTTGCTGCGCGGCGACTTTGCCAAAAGTTCGAAGGGGTTCTGATTCACAAAAACAAATGTAGTAATATTGGCTTTAACACTTTTGCATACTTCATATATTAGTTCGGCAAGTCCGCATTGCATGACAAGCGCATTTTTGCTACATTTACCGCGTTCAAAATTATAAACCAAGGATTAACAATGAGCAAGAATTACAAGATTGCAGTGCTTCCGGGCGACGGTATCGGCCCTGAAGTCATGAAAGAAGCTGTCCGCGTGCTGGACGTGGTTTCCAAGAAGTTCGGTTTCGACGTGAACGCCGAATGGGCAAACGTCGGTGGTGCAGCATACGACGAAAGCGGTTCTCCGCTTCCGGAAAGCACCCTCAAGCTCGGTGAAGCTTCTGACTGTATTCTTTTCGGTTCTGTCGGTGGCCCGAAGTGGGAACACCTTCCGCCGAACCTCCAGCCGGAACGCGGCGCACTGCTGCCGCTCCGCAAGCACTTCAAGCTTTTCTGCAACCTCCGCCCGGCCCGCGTTTACAAGGAACTCGCAGGCGCATGCCCGCTCCGTGCCGACATCGTGGGCGACGGTTTCAACATCCTCACCGTCCGCGAACTGACGGGTGACGTTTACTTTGGCCAGCCGAAGGGCCGCGAAGGCGTTCCGGGCTCCAAGGAAGAAATCGGTTTCGACACCATGAAGTACAGCCGCTACGAAGTCGAACGCATTGCCCGCTTCGCCTTTGACGCCGCTATGCTCCGCAACAAGAAGGTTGCCTCTATCGACAAGGCCAACGTGCTCACCACGAGCGTGCTCTGGCGCGAAGTCGTGAACGAAGTCATCAAGGACTATCCGGAACTCACTCTCGAACACCTCTACGTGGACAACGCTGCCATGCAGCTCCTCAAGCGCCCGCGTGAATTCGACGTGCTCCTCTGCCCGAACCTCTTCGGCGACATCCTCACCGACGAATGCGCAATGCTCACCGGTTCCATGGGCCTCCTCCCGTCCGCTTCTATCGCCGAAGGTTCCTTCGGTCTGTACGAACCGGCCGGTGGTTCCGCTCCGGACATCGCAGGCAAGGGTATCGCTAACCCGCTCGCACAGATTCTCTCCGTGGCCCTCATGCTCCGCTACACCTTCAAGGAAGAAGAAGCAGCCAAGGCTATCGAAGCTGCCTGCGAAAAGGTCATCGCTCAGGGCTTCCGTACTGGCGACATCTACCAGGAAGGCTGCACCAAGGTCGGCACGACCGGCATGGGCGATGCTATAATAGCCGCACTTGCCTAAGTGCAACAATGGACCTACGATTGGCAAGTGCTCTCGCCACCACGGCTCGTTAAGACGAGCCGCTTGTGGCTCACAGAGAACCTTAGGTAATTGCAAATCACGCCCCGCAAGGGGCGTTTTCTGAATTTCGCCTCCAACTTCTTCACTGGATCCCGTTCGCCACTTCGTGGCTCCAGGATGACAATTTGACGACCTACTTCCTACCGCCTACTTCCTACTAAACCATGCTCAATACAACTCTCTGTTACATAGAACAAGACGGCAAGTACTTGCTGCTCCACCGCGTCAAGAAAAAGAATGATATCAACAAGGACAAGTGGATAGGCATTGGCGGCAAGTTCGAGGAATGGGAATCTCCCGAGGACTGCATCAAGCGCGAGGCTCTCGAAGAAACGGGCCTCACGCTGATTCGCCCGAAGTACAGAGGGATTGTTACCTTCATTAGCGACGGCATGGACCAGACCGAATTCATGCACCTGTTCACGGCGACAGAATTCACTGGCACCCTCAAGGAATGCGACGAGGGCACGCTCGAATGGATCCCCAAGGAAGATGTGGCCAAACTCCCCCACTGGGACGGCGACTTAATATTCCTGGCGCTTCTCGAACGTGGCGAACCATTTTTCTCGCTCAAACTTACATACAAAGGAAATTCGCTCACCCAAGCCCTGCTGAACGATGAGCCTGTCATCTTTGAAAGTTTTTTAAAACATTTTTGCAAGTGATATTTCTCACACTCTGCATTGCGATTCGTGTAAAAGGCAAGGAATTAAATTGCGCTTTTCAGCGCAATTTCAACAACAATAACTAAATAAGTGTAAATATTTTTATTTTTTTTACAAAAAAGTTTATTCCAATTAAGATTTTATTTTCTATCTTATTGGTTACTCCAAACCAACCCCTAGCAGAGTGCATGGCAAACCGTGCACTCTGCGTTTTTATTTACCATTTAGCCAAGGCAGCCCTGACTATTATCGGCTCTGCGCAAGCAGTTACCATTTAGCCAGGGCAGCCCTGACTATTATCGGCACTGCGTAAGCAGTTACCATTTAGCCAGGGCGTTGGTAATAATGAGGTCTTGAAGTTTTTCGATGGCGCGGGTCTGACCGTGACGGTCTTCGGTCTCATTTGCCTGCACATCGTAAGTGCCTTCGGCACTCAGCGACTTGGATTCGTAAATAACACGTTCCTTTACGTTGTCGTAAAACTTGACACTTACGCGAATCGTCACGCGGTAGGTTTCCACGTCACTGGAACTGTTATAGTTTTCCGGCTTATTTGTATAGCTCAAGAGAGTCATTTCGAAATCAGCATTGGCATTGTCGTTGACGACACGCACACCGCCCGCATTCTTTCGGAACATTTCGAGCACCCCGGCGCGGATGTTGTTGGCCAGCACCGGGTCAAGCGTCTTGTCTTCGACTTCGTGAATCTTGACCGTCTTGATATGGCTTGGGAGCGTCGATGCCGTAAAGCTATAGCAACCACTCAAAAGCCCTACACACAGGGCAACCGCGACTAAAAAAATTAAATAAGACGCCTTTTTAGCAAACATGTCTCAAATTTAAAAAAAACACTCCCAAGGGAGTGTCCTTAAAGCAACAAATCTGTTAATTCCTAGAGCGATGTCTTGAAAGTCCTAGATGACCATCTGGTCGATAATCTGCACCACCCATTTAGTATCCTTGTCTCCCTGGATATCCCACGTACTCATCCCCGTAGCACCCCTCGGATAAACGACGACAAAGCCCGCCGTATCAGCAACCCCGAAATTTAATACGCACTCTATTTTTTCCGCTTTTTTAATTCTGAAATCCGAACTCCGAATTCCGAATTAACTATCTTTAACCCGTAAAATTTTTATCATCCGAGGCTTAAAATGCTTGACATCAAAAAAATCCGTGAAAATCCGGAATACTACATTGCTGAAACCGAAAAGAAATATACGACCGTAAGCCTTCGTGACGTGCTGGCAGTCGATAACGAACGCCGCCCGCTCCTCACCGAAGTCGAACGCCTCAAGAGCGAACGCAACGCCCAGTCCAAGAAGATTGGCGAACTCAAGAAGAAGGGCGAAAACGCCGACGAAGCTCAGGCCGCTACGCGCGAACTCGGCAACAAGATCGACGAACTCGACAAGAAGCTCAAGGAACTCGACTACAAGCAGACCGAAATGCTCATGCACGTGCCGAACATCGCTCCGCGTTCTCCGGAAGGCAAGGACAGCTCGGATAACGTTGTTGAAAAAGACGGTCCGATTCCGGCCGACTACTACACCAAGAACGACGACTTCGCCCGCGTTGACCACAAGACTTTGGGCGAACGCCTCGGCATTTTTGACTTCGAACGCGGCGCCAAGATTTCCGGTTCCGGCTTCCCGGTCTACCGCGGTCTCGGCTCTCGTCTCGAACGCGCCCTCATTCAGTTCTTCCTCGACGAACACCAGAAGGCTGGCTTCGAAGAATTCACTCCTCCGTACCTGGTGACCCGCAACACCATGCGCGGCACGGGCCAGCTCCCGAAGTTCGAAGAAGACATGTACCGCTGCGACAAGGACGACGACCTGTTCCTCATCCCGACTGCAGAAGTGCCGCTGACCAACCTCTACTCCGGCGAAGTGATTCCGGAATCTGAACTCCCGAAGCGCATCTGCGCCTACTCCGCCTGCTTCCGCCGCGAAGCCGGTAGCTACGGCAAGGACACCCGCGGTCTTCTCCGCTTACACCAGTTCAACAAGGTCGAAATGGTTTACTTCGCTCACCCCGAACACAGCTACGAAGACCACGAAGAACTCACCCGCTTCGGCGAAAAGCTCCTCGAAAAGCTCGGCCTCCCCTACCACCGCCTCGCACTCTGCAAGGGCGACCTCGGTTTCGGTGCAGCCAAGTGCTACGACCTCGAAGTCTATGCTCCGGTCGAAAAGAAGTGGCTCGAAGTCAGCTCCTGCTCTAACTTCGAAGACTACCAGGCACGCCGCGCCAACATCAAGACGAAGATTGGCGGCAAGAACGTCTACGTCCACACGCTGAACGGTTCTGGCCTTGCCACTCCGCGCGTGATGGTCGGCATCTGCGACAACTACCAGCAGAAGGACGGCTCGCTGTTGATTCCTGAAGTGTTGAGGCCGTATATGAATGGGCTAGAGAAGATCGAACCTAAAAAGTAATGAGACTAGGGAGGGCTCGCCCTCCCTAACCCCCTCCCGGGCTTCGGCAAATTGAGTTTGTCTTGCGCATACGCATTGCGTATGCGTTTTATTTATTTTTTTCTTAAAATCTTTGCTTTTATTTCCCATCAAACTTGTTACTTTTTTTATATTTCAGTTCAATTTAAACACCTCTCATGGAGAATCCATAATGAACATTAAGTTGCTTACCCTCGCTACCGCCGTTGCCGTTTCCGCAGCTGTCGCTCAGGACTACGACGACGAGTACGAAGAATCCACTTCCACCGAAGCTTCCACTGAAGCCACCCAGGAAGAATCTGAACCGGAACCGGCTCCCGTTGCTGCCGCTCCTCAAGTCGCACCGCAGCCGATGCCCGTTTACCAGGAACCGGCACCCGCAGAACAGCCCGCTGCAGCTCCGGCACAGGGCGGCCTGAACGTTCTCCACGGCAATGCCTACAACATGGTTGGCAACGAAGCTGCCGCCTCCACCATCGGTGGCGACATGAACGCCGTCTACAAGATGAACGGCCGCAAGCTGATCTACGTTGAACCCTCCGACAAGTACGGTGCCTTGGCTCTCGGTAGTGGTTCGATGACCTACCTCCTCGCCTTCGACAACAGCGAAGATCTCGGCATGCTCACCGCCGGTATCGCTATGAAGAGCTTCGGTATCGCTTTGGACGTCGCTCTCGATAAGGAATGGCGCTCTCACGAAGTGAATACCGCCAACAACAAGAACACCAACGACCGTTCTACCACTGGTCAGGGTGATATCATCCAGCTCCGTCTCGGCGCCCTCCTCGGCGGCGTGGATCTCACGGCCCAGCTCTATTGGCTGACCTACCAGGACGAAACGGATACCGAAACCGATAACGGCGTTAAGGTTGAACATGACGAAGACTACTGGACTCTCGGTGGTAACCTCGCCATCTCCAACGGCCCGTCCGCAAAGAACCTCGCATGGTCTTTCGGTGCACAGTTCTACCGTCATACCGACTGGCAGAAGGATTCCCAGGGTAACCAGAGCCGCGAAGTTACTGGTGAAAACGCCTACATCCACATCCAGCCGTTCTTCAATCTCGGTACGCCGGTCTTCCAGAGCGAAAATGCAAACGTGTTCCTCGGTTTGAACACCTTCGTTCCGGTCCGCATCTATGATGAAATCGAAGAAGGCGAAGGCAACGCAACGACCACGAACAACCGTATGTCCTTCGGTCTCTACACCAGCCCGAACATCTTGGGTGAAATGGCCGTTAACGAAAACTGGATTGTTTTCGCCGGTGCCACCTACCTCTGGAACGTGTTTAGCCGCAGCAGCACCGAAAAAGAAACCAGCCTCACCAAGACCACGGACGACACCTCCATCATCACGATGCACACCTATGCCACTCAGGCTAACGCAGGTGTCCGCTTCCAGTACAGCCACCTCATCGTCGAAGCTTCTATCGCTAACGACCTGGGTAGCGATGCTTGGGCAGGCCTCGTCGGTAACCTCGGCGTGTTCTTCACGTTCTAATTCATCAGAGGTGACTTATGAACAGTGTAATCAAATTCGCCATGGCAGCGAGCGCACTCGCCCTGGTCGCTTGCTCCGGCAAGGGATCTGCAGACGCCACGCTTGACGGCCAGGATTTCTTTAAGGACGATTCGCCCGTTTACTGCCAGGCAACCTATAACGGAGAACTCATGGCATGCGGTCAGGTGTCTGCAAACAAATGCGGCGGCGACGGCGATGGCGATAAGGTCGAATATTCTATAGCAACGTCATGTCCTTCGGGATACCGCGACAAATGCTCCGTTGATCACGAAACGATCTATGTCTACAATGATCATGTGAGCTGTGACGACTTCGTATCCGACGATGACGAAGACTATGGTTACGATAGCGATTACAAATACGACGATGACGATGATGACGACAAGGATAGCGACGACAGTGATGTAACCCCTATATCCAATTCGGGATCCATCGGCAGCATCTGTGACGACTACACTCAGATTTGTTCGGGCGTCTATGGATGCTTCGACGATGGCGAAGTGTATTCCTGCACATCTAGCAGCTGTACCAAAATCAGCGAAGATGATGCAACGTCCGCTTGCGGATTCGAGTACTAAAAATCGCAACATCTAAATAAACAAGAGCGGACCGTTGGTTAATCCAACAGGTCCGCTTTTTATTGGGGCACATCGCTTTCCATATTGTTTCATTATTGCTATTTTTATGCTATGGTCTTAAATATCATTTGGCTCGTATTTTTCTTTGGCGCCTTTGTCGCCTGCATGGTTCAATGGATTGCCTTCGGCGATTCCGGCATTTTCAACAAGGCGATCCTCGGCGCATTCGACATGTCTAAAACCGCTTTCGAAATTGCCATCGGCCTCACAGGTATTCTGTCGCTTTGGCTCGGCATTATGAAAATCGGCGAAAAGGCGGGAGCCGTGCAGATTCTCGCTAAAATCGTGCAGCCGCTGTTCAGCAGGCTCTTCCCCGAAATTCCGAAGGGACACCCCGTCACCGGCACCATCATGATGAACGTGAGTGCAAACATGCTGGGCCTCGACAACGCCGCAACCCCCATGGGCCTCAAGGCGATGAAGGAACTGCAGGAGCTGAACCCCAACGAAGACAAGACGGTCGCCAGCAATTCGCAAATCATGTTCCTGGTGCTGAACGCAAGCGGACTTACCCTGATTCCCGTAAGCATCATGACCTACCGTGCGCAGATGGGCGCCGCTAATCCGAGCGATGTGTTCCTGCCTATCCTACTTTCTACGTTCTTCAGCACCATCGCAGGTATTGTTTCAATCAGCTTTTTCCAGAAGGTCAAGCTGAAAGACCCGGTAACGGTTCTTTGGCTCGGCGGTCTTACAGCCGCAGTCATGGGACTTATGTTCTACTTCAGCCATCTCACTGCAGAAGCGATTGGAACCACAAGCCTCTTCATTAGCGGACTTGCACTGTTTGCCGTTATTGTCGTATTCCTCGGCCTCGCTGTCTACAAGAAGGTGCAGGCTTACGAAGCCTTTATCGAAGGCGCAAAGGACGGATTCCATACCGCCGTGATGATTATTCCGAACCTGGTAGCCATCCTCGTTGGCGTTGCCGTATTCCGTGCCAGCGGAGCAATGGATTTGCTGCTGAACGGAGTTTCCTGGGTGCTTGGTTTGTTCGGAGCAGGTAACGATGTTGTCCCTGCCCTCCCCACTGCACTCATGAAGCCCTTAAGCGGAGGAGGAGCCCGAGGCATGATGATCGATGCGATGAAGACCTTCGGTCCCGACAGTTTCGCAGGCCGCCTCAGCTGCATGTTCCAGGGAGCAACCGATACGACCTTCTACATCATCGCGGTCTATTTCGGTTCTGTCGGAATTAAGAAAACGCGCCACGCCATCACGTGTGCGCTCATCTCCGATGCTGTCGGAATCCTTTCGGCAATAGCGATTGCCTACCTGTTCTTCCCGCCGACTGCCTAATCAAACGGCTTAAGTCAAACGCTTAAGTCGCCTGCGCGATCAGCAGTCCAAGATAACCAAAATATACAGCTAAAAGAATGGCACCGGCGATACGGTTCAAGCGGCCATCGCCTTTACGCCTAAAGCCAAGCACAATCAAGGCAACGGTCAAAGCAATCATCAAAGGCATATCACGATAAGTGACAGCCTTTTCTATTTCGTCCATCGGCGAAATAATCGCCGCAAGGCCAACAACGGCAAGCGTATTGAACAGGTTCGAGCCAATGATATTGCCAAGCGCAAGGTCATTCTCTCCCCTACGGGCAGCGGCAATAGAGCTTGCCAATTCCGGAAGAGATGTTCCAACGGCAACAATCGTCAAGCCAATCAGAAGGTCGCTCACGCCAAGCGTACGGGCTATTTCAACAGCACCCCAGACAAGGGCGCGAGAACTCACGACAAGCAACACAAGACCAAGAACTAACCAAAAGACAGATTTTCCGAGAGACACCTTTTTCGCTTCGGCAGAATCAGCATTCCCCGACTGGCTTTCGGATTTTTCCAACTTGGCTTTTCTCAGTTCGCGACGAATGCTGTAAGCCATTGCGGCCGCAAAAACAGCAAGCAACAGAATGCCGTTCCAACGAGCTACGCTTCCATCCCATACGAGAATAATCGAAAGAACTGAAACCGCGAGCAGAATCGGCAAGTCTCCGCGAAGCACGGATCGCTGCATCAAGATTGGAGAAATCAGTGCGGTCGCCCCCAAAATCAGCGCAATGTTTGCAATGTTGCTTCCATAGGCGTTTCCAAGCGCAAGCTCAGGATTTCCCTGCGCCGCAGAAATCGCCGACACAGTAAGTTCCGGAGCAGAGGTTCCGAAACCAACAATAACCATACCAATAAGGAGCGTGGACATGCCGCAGAATTCAGCAACACCTACGGCACCATCCACAAATTTGTCCGCACTCCAGACGAGAACGGCCAAGCCAACAATTACAGCAACAATAGCAAGTATCATAGACTAGAACGGATAGAGGGTGATACCTACGTTGAAGGAGGAGGCATCCAAATTCAAGTTCGTGTACTTAAAGTGACCGTCGTAAAGATCGGACATACCGAGATTAGCGGCAATATCAAGCGAGATATACTGATTGGCCATAATCGAGAAACCGAAAACGAACGCCCAATCCATCGCATTACGGTAGTCATCCATCAGGTCTACGCGACTAGAGACATGGTTGTCATTGCGATCCGTATAAGAGATCTTCAGCTTGTCATAAAGAGGAATACTCATTTCGACACCGAGATCAAAGTAAAGACTAGAAGACGGAGCCTTGAAGGTGAACAGAACCGGAATATCGATCATCTTCTGCCTAAATTCGAAATTTGTCGGGACTTGGTTAATGTAGTAGGACTCACTCGCCTTGGTCTGTTCGTACATAGCACCAATCTTAAGGCCCATCGTATATTCACTCAGGGGAATCAAGGCAACGAGACCCGCTTTCCAGTTCATGCCGGTATAGCGGTCGCTATCCCAGTCGTTACCGGAAATCTGATAGGCACCGACAGAGGCGTGTGCACCGATCTTGAACTTCATCGGCTTCAGTCCCATCAGGTTATCCATCGTCACGGTGTCCTTGCCTTCACGTTCGGCAACGTAAACCGTACGAACGGGAACACCGTCTTCGCGAGTGTAGACCGTTTCGTAATAGACCACATTCTTCGCATCGCGGAAACGTTCAACAGCCTGGGGATCCTTGTCAGCACCGCGAACAGCCTTCGGGGCCACGACAACGGCGGGTTCCTGCACCGGTTCCGCAGAAGCGGCCGTCACGACATCGGAGCTAGAACTGACCGGAGCGGCTTCAGCGGCATCGGCACCACGGACAGCCACGGGAGCAGCTTCTTCGGGAGCGGCTTCAACGGCAGCAGGAGCTGCTGGGGCCGCCTGTTCTGCGACAGTTTCTGCCGCGGGAGCAGCAGGTTCAGCAACCGGAGCCTGCGCAAAGGACATCGCCGTCATGGCGACTACAGCGAGAAAACCTTTAATTGTACGATTCATAGAATCCTCCACTTATACATCTGTATTATAGCATTTTTTAGCTAAAAAAGCAATTTAAGGCCTCAAAAAATGACCAGATGCCACAAAAAGCGGATAGAAAACAAAAAATACTTTTTCTACTTTAGCTTCTATGAACTATTGCCCCCATTGCCATTCCCCACTCAAGGAAAATGCCACCTTCTGCCCGCACTGCGGAAGCGACAAGGATACCGGCTGGAGCGAAGGTTCGGAATTTACCGATCTCGAGACACCGGACTACGAAGAAATTGTCGATAATGAATTCGGGACAGATGAATTCGGAAACAAGAAGAAAAAGGCGAACCCGATCGCCATCGTAGCGACAATCATCGTCGCCCTAGCATTTATTGCGGCAATGGTACTACACTAACCGAGAGTCTTTTCCAGGGAATCCAGGATTTCGGCGGCCTCGCTGAAATCGTAATCTTCAAGCAGTTCCTTCAGCTTGCGCAGAAGAACTTCTTGACTCTTTTCAAAGGCAATCCCGTCTATACCGTCCAAGATTCGTTTGCACTGGGTCGAAGAACAGGTATCCACCGCATCCTTCAAGGCGACAACCGCTTCACGCAACTTCTTTTCTGCTTCGGGATCATCCACTTTCTGGACAGGTTCGTTCTGTTCCGTCACGATATCCGTCAGAACGATATTCAGTTCGTCGACAAGTTCGCGCAAGTTTTCTTCGAAGAGATTGTAGTCGCTGAAATTGCACTGTTTCTGTTCAAGGTCCGCTTCAAGCGTCGCCGCAAGGTTCTGGACATGGCTTGCTCCGATTGTTCCACAAAGTCCCTTAATCGTATGCACGATACGGGTTGCCTCTTCGTAATGGAACTGTTCGATGAGAGAGCGGAGATTGAAGGAATTTCCACCATAATCGCGTACAAAGCCCTGCAAAATCTTGAGGAACATGTTGCGGTTATTGTTGACATGGTAAAGGCCCGATTCCGCGTCAAAATTCTTGACCTTCTGGAAATGCGAAATAAAGTCCTTGTCGTCCTGCGAGATATCGGCTTCGTCGTCCTTTGCGGCTCCTTGCGTTTCGGCGGCAACCGGCAAGAACTTTGCCAATTCCTCGTAAAGAATCGTCGGGTCAATCGGCTTTACGATATGCGCATTCATACCCGCTTCAAGGCATTCTTCCGTATCCTTCTTGAAAGCTCGGGCACTCATGGCGAGGATCGGCACCTGCTTGAAGTATTCGTCTTCGCGGGCACGGATTTCGCGGGTCGCCGTAAGGCCGTCCATAATGGGCATCTGGATATCCATCAGCACCAGGTTGAACGCATCCTTCTTGAGCATTTCCAAGGCTTCCTTACCGTTGTTTGCAATCATCGTGGTAAGGCCGACGCTGTTCAACAGGGACACCGCCAGTTCCTGGTTCATCTGGTTATCTTCGACCAGAAGAATCTTGGCTTCCTTGAAGTAAATTTTACCCTTTTCTTTCTTGACCGCCTTCTGGTACGTGAGCGGATAACCGAAAGCTTCCTGCATGGCGCTCAACATGGAACTCATCTGCAGCGGCTTAGAGACAAACGCATTGAACCCGAGTCCTTCGGCCGTCGAAAGTTCACTTTCGTCAAAATGGATCGGATGCATCAAAATCTTGGGAATCGACTTCATCGAATCGCTCAGGCCATGCACAAAGTCAAAACCGTTCAAGATAGGCATACTATAATCCACCAGGAACAGATCATACGGATCCTCGTTGGCCTCTTCATGAGCCTGGATCAGCTCCAGAGCCTCGTCAACGGAGCAGGCTTCCTCGACCACACATTGCAGGCGCGTCAGGTAATGACGCAATACCGTTCTCAAATTCGCACAGTCATCGATCAGCAAGATATTCTTGTTGCGTAACCGATCTTCACTTTTCCATTTCGGTTCGCCGGCCTGCGATGCCACGGGCAGAGAAATCGTAAAGAAGAACTGGGAGCCTTCACCCGAAACACTCGACACCTGCAACTGGCCACCCATCAGTTCCACCAGGGACTTCGAAATCACAAGTCCAAGTCCCGTGCCGCCATACTTACGCGTTGTAGAACCGTCCGCCTGCGTAAAGGCGTTGAACAGGCGCCCCAGCTGCTCGGGAGTCATGCCAATTCCTGTATCTTTGACGCAGAAATACAGCTTGACCGTATTGTTCACCTGCTGCAAGAGCTTGACACTCAAGGTAATGTCGCCCTTTTCGGTAAACTTGGTCGCATTGTTGATCAGGTTCGTGAAAATCTGCGAAAGACGGAGCGGGTCACCCATCAAGATTTCTGGAATATCCGGATCTACATCCACAATCAGTTCAATCGGGCGGCCTGCAATACGGACTTCCGCAAGCGCCGCCACCTCGCCGATGACATCCTGCAAAACGAGTTGCGTAATTTCAAGATCCTGCTTTTTAGCCTCAATCTTCGAGAAGTCAAGAATATTATTGATGATGCCAAGCAAGGACTTTGCCGCATGACTAATACGATCCACAAATCCGCGCTGGTGGTTATCCAGGTTCGTTTCCGAAATCAGGTGCGCCATACCGATAATGGCGTTCATCGGCGTACGGATTTCATGACTCATGTTCGCGAGGAATTCGCTCTTCGCCTGGGTTGCCTGTTCGGCAATTTCACGGGCCGCTACCACTTCCGAAATATCGATCATCGAAAGCATGTAGCCGACAACAGTTTCCTGCGTCTTCAGGGTACAGCCTTCGCCACGGAACCACGTTTCCGAAGAACCATCCTCGGGCTTCAACATAAAGGAATCTTTCCAGACTTCGTCCTTCTTGAACGATTCGATCATCGACGTGATAATCGGCTCGGGAAGTCCCATTTCGGTAAGTTCGTTAATTGAAAGACCGACAAACGAACGCCATTCCTTATTCAAGAATTCCGCAAGTTGTCTCGACATGTACTTGACATGCATATTCTTGTCAAAGATGATCAGGATCGAATGGTCGCCCGAAAGCATGATCGTATCCAGGATAGTATCCTTCTGGATTCCGCTCGTTTCATCGGTCACCATGATCATGAATCTTGTCGCACCGTTATCCTCGACAAGCACTTGGAATGACATGCCCCACCAAGCCACTTCCCCGTCGGAATTCTGAACACGCTCGATTGTTTTGCGTTCACTGGCGAGCATCTGGCCGCCCATGGCGACTCGACGCGCAAACTTTTCAAAGGTTTCAGACTTGAAATACTTAAACAGACTTTCGTCCTTCATGTCCTCGCCGTCGTTCAAGAAATCAACCACATAGGCGCTCGCATGAAGAATGTCAAAATTCTCGTTAGTCAGGATAATCGTGAAGTTGTCGCCCTTCCACAAAAGTGTATCGAACAAGGTACTGGAATTCACACTATCGTTCAGGTCACGCTGGATATAGCGACGGAAAAGGATATGTGACACAAGGGAAGCAAGCCCCATCAGCAGGAAAACCGCAATGGCAACTATACCGAAAACAGTCGTCGTATGGTTATCGATACTCGCGGCAATCTTGTTATGCTGACTCACGTGGACAATGTAGAACGGCAACTGGTTCAACGGAGTCACCATGAAAATCAGCTGCTGTCGGTGTTCATTCGTCTTTTCGAAACGCAAGATGCGCCCATCCATCAGCGTATCGGAATTGAACTTGTCCGAAACCAGCTGAAGCAAATTTTCAACGCTATCCTGCAAGACCTTTCCGCGATTGGTCTCATACGGGAAATAGGTCAGGAGGTTGTCGCTTTCGCTGCCCACCAGCATCGTGATGCCGCCTTCTTCCTTGGCGAGCCCGCCCATCGAAAGACGAACCTTATGAAGATTGATATCCTCGGCGACGGCACCCTTGAACTTGTGGTTCTTATCCCAAATCGGATACGAAATCGAAAGCACCTGCTTGTTCACATCCTTACGGAGCGTCGGTCCCGTGTAGGCAAGCCCGCGCTTGCGAGATGCTTCCAGATACCAGCCCGTCGTGCGGAATTCCGTCTTTCCGCTTTCAAGCTTCAGTCCACGACCCGAAACAAAGTCGCCATCCTTGGCTCCATAGTAGACGTCGACAATCCCTTCGCCCCCCTGCTGCGTCTGCTTATAGAGCATGGGACGGAGCGCGTTATCCTTCGTTATCTGCTGGAAACGCTTTGAAAACGAGAGGAACTTATCTTCATGATTCTTGAGGAATGCCTCGACTTCGGTCTGCACGCGTTCGTGGAGAGCCGCCTCGGTCTTGGCGACCGCAGAATCCACCAGCATAGAGCGCACCGCATACGAAAATATCAAGACCAGCACAATTGCCGCCATAAAAGTCGGCAAGACATAAACCATCGAAATGCGGTTTCGGAGGCGACGACGCTGCGCGTTTATGGGATTGTGGGTCAATACAAAACCTCGTTAGGATTCTTCTTTGAACCTATCGTAAATGGCGGGAAGCTGCGACTCCAGTTCCATAAAGGCATCGACCACGTCCGGGTCAAACTGCGTTCCCTTTCCTTCCAAGATTTCCTGGACTGCAACCTCGTGCGGGAAAGCCTCCTTGTAAGGCCTCTTGGAAACAAGGGCGTCGTAGACATCGGCAACCGACATCAGGCGCGCACCGACAGGGATTTCATCCCCCTTGAGACCGTTCGGGTAACCGTCACCATCGAAACGCTCATGGTGATTCAGGATGATTTCCGCAGAAATTCGCACCAGCGGGTGGTCCTTGAGTTCATGCGTCGCATTGACGAGCACATCGTAGCCCATCTGCGCGTGCGTACTCATCACAGCCCATTCCTCTTCGTTCAGGCGGGCAGGCTTACGCAAAATTTCATCGGGAATACCCACCTTGCCAATGTCGTGCAAGGGAGCCGCCGTCGCATAGTAATCTATATATTCATTATTGGGAATCGCATCCTTGAAGCGCGGGTGGTTGCGCAATTTTTCGGCAAGCATCTGCACCAGCACCTGGGTGCGCTTGATGTGCGCTCCCGTTTCGGGATCGCGGTATTCGGCCAAGGCTCCGAGACTCGTGAGCATCACCTTAAGAGTCTTACGCAGGTCCACCGTCTTTTCTTCGACAAGTTCCTGCAGATGGTCACGCTGGTGCTTGAATTCGAGCTGATTCTTGATACGGAGCTGTACCAGATTCGGATGGAACGGCTTGGTAATGTAGTCAACCGCTCCAAGATCCAAACCCTGCTGTTCACTCTTGGAATCCGCCTTGGCGGTCAGGAACAGGACCGGAGTATTGTCAACAAGCCCCTTCTCCTTCATCTGGTGAAGAGTTTCGTAGCCATCCATTTCGGGCATCATCACGTCAAGCAAGATGAGGTCTGGCCTGACCTTTTCCGCAAGCTGCAAGCCCTTTTTGCCATCCAGAGCCACAAAAACATCATAGTCGTTGGACAAAATGCCTTCGAGCACTTCGATGTTTGTCTTCGTATCGTCAATAACTAAAATTTTCGCGCGGGATCGATCCATACACTCCTAATATATCATTAAAATTTGAAATAAGTCCAATTTATATTATTCCAACTTGGAATAATATGTCTTTTTTTGCCTCAAAAAGGCAATTTGCAACATTATTATATGTTTTTATGGGAATAAATGTGACAAAAAATACACCTAGAACGTGGAAAAATTATCAACAGAGCTAATTTTTGAAGCCAAACGGAGTGAAAATGAGAAATTATATTTGAAAAGGATGCAACACTGGATCCCCTCCCGATGGTCGAGGATGACGCAACAAATTAAGTCATCCTGGAGCGAACGTAGTGAGTGACGGGATCCACAAAAAGGTTAGAAAAGAGGAAAACATGAAACGTTCTTTTGCATTGGCTTTGATGATGGCGGGGGCGGTTTTTTCCCAAGACATCGTCGAAATTTCGCCGTTCTGGGCCGCATACGACAGCGTCAAATTGGGCAATGCGATAAATGACCTCTATGAAGACCTAGTCCTTCCCGATTCCACTCCCCGAACCGACCGCAAATACCCTATCACCTGGGAAAGTTCGGACACCCTCTTCCTCGGACATGACGGGCGCATCAACGGACGCTTCGTGGGAGAAAACAAGGAAGTTTCCCTGACCGCAAGCATCAAGAATGTCGGCACCTCGCAGCAAACCGTGAAAAAACTATTCAAGGTTTCCATCCACGGGTATGAACCCTACTCCAACTACCTTTTCGCCTATTTTCCGTCAAACGACAACGAAAATATCTATTACGCGCTAAGTAACGACGGCTACAGCTTTACCGCCATGAACAACGGCAAGCGCGTGGTGGCCGCCGACACGGTAAGCATCAAGAAGGGGCTCCGCGACCCGCATGTGCTGCGTGCTCCCGACGGCTGGTTCTACATGGTGAATACCGACATGAAGAGCGCCGAAGGCTGGGCTAGCAACCGCGGCATGGTGCTCATGCGCTCCCGCGACCTCATCAACTGGGAACACAGCACGGTGCACTTCCCCGATAAATACAAGGGCAAGAACTTCGCGAACGTGACCCGCGTATGGGCACCCGAGACCTTCTGGGACGACACCTACGACAACGGCGACGGTACTAAGGGGCGCCCGCTAGTATATTTTTCGCTGTTGACTAACGACGGCACCATCCCCTACGACAAGGTGTTCTATGCCTACTCGAACAAGGACTTCACCGACTTGGAAGGCGAACCGCAGCATTTCTTTGACCGCAGCAAATCGACCATCGACATGGATATCGTCTACAACCCGGTTGACAAGTTCTACCACGCCTTCTACAAGAACGAGGGCGATGGCGGCATCTGCAAGGTGACCGCAAGTTCGCTCATGCCCAAGAGCGGAGCCGCCTCCGGTTCGCAGTGGAGCAAGCCGAGCAAGGCCCTGCAACAGACGACCGAAGCCGTAGAAGGAGCAGGCGTTTTCAAGCTGATCAACCAGAATTCCTGGGTGCTCATGTACGACTGCTACATGAACGAACATTACCAGTTTACCAGCAGCTCGGACCTCGAAACATTCAAGTTCGTCCAGAATACCGCAATGAAGGGAGCATTTACCCCCCGCCACGGTACGATACTTCCGATTACCGCCGAAGAAACGGCAAAGCTCATGAGGGCATTCCACACCGACGACTTCGAACCGCGCGTAATTGACATTCCCGATTCCATCGGCGTTTGCGACGGCAAGAAGGTCGTTGGCCCCTGCAGCGGCACAAAGATTATCCCCTACGTGAAAATCGATGACGGCGGCTGGAGCGAATCGACCGACCTGAAGGTCGCGAAGGGCGCTACGGTACAGTTCGGCCCGCATCCGTGGGACGGCAAGATCTGGAGCTGGGAAGGCCCCGACGGATTCAAGTCCACCACCCGCGAAAATACGCTCGAGAATGTCGACGGAGACAACAGCGGCTACTACACGGTCACCTACACCAACGAGACCGGCTGCAAAAGCTCCCTCAAGATCAAGATGGTCGTCGATGACCCGGACAAGCCCTACAAGGAGCCGGACTCTACGGTCAGCATCGCCAAGAGATACCGCGATTTCGGAAAGCCCGCGCGCCTAAACCGCACACCGGTCTATTTCGACCTGCTCGGCAACAGGCTCAAGGCCAAGCCGAGAAACGGAATGTTCGTGGTGAAATAAGAATCGGGTTACAGAGACTAATAGTATCTCTAAATTACGCGCGACAACTTGATAAACGCATTCACTGGATCGGCGTAATTCCAGATGCCGCCCAGAACAGAGACTCCCTGCACAGGGAGTTTCTTGATTTCGTCCAGATTTTCATGGTCAATTCCGCCAAAGGCAATGACCTGCGGAACCTTAGGAGCAGATACACCTTGCTCCGAATTGGACGAATCACGAGTTGAACCGCACGCAATTAATTTATCTACAACCTTCCCGACACCGAGAACTTGAACCGGTTCATAGACGGACTGCGGCTGGAACACGGGTCCCACCAAAGCACCAGCCACCCATTCGGGAAGCAATTCTAGCTGATCCAAATTACGACAAAAGGCGATACAGTTTACGCGTTTCCAGCTTTCGGGCACATCCCCCAAAAGAGATGTCGCCTCAGCGACGCAGCCCCGCACATCTAGGCGTTCCGCCAGGTCGGGAGTTCCACGCACCCAGATGCGGTCACGGCATTCCATAGGGAGCGCCATGAGCCAGCGTTCATATTCGCTTTCGGTCGCATAAGGAGCCCCAGTACGGCTCCGCTTCTGTAAAATAAGGCGCGATAGCCCACGAGAAAACAACTGCTCGATATCGTCAAATTCGGCAGAAAAATCGTCGGGAGCGGTCGTAATCCAGAGACGCATAAAAAAAGCCCCGCAAGGGAATGCCCTGCGGGAAATCGACTAAAGCTTCACAGAATCCTGAGAGACGAACTTCTTGATCTTCTTGTCACCCATCCAGAGTTTCTTGTGGCTCTGCAGGTCGGTGAGTTCCAGGTCCACCTGGTAGAAGATAACGGACTTGCCGCCTTCCTGGTCCACGATGGTATTGATGGTGCCGGTCAGCATCCAGTCGGCACCCGTTTCCTGATGGAGTTCCTTGGCGGTTTCTTCGGTAGCATTCCCCTGCTGGTCGGCCACTTCGTTACGAAGTTCGGCGCGTTCGGCGGAATTGGCGACAAAGTCAACCGCTTCGGAATTCAGGAGCGTGCGTTCCATATCCTTTACGAAGGTTTCGACACTAATGTGTTCGTGGCTCTTGTTGCGGATCTTGCCAATCACGATTGTCGGGGTACGACCCATTTCACCAATCACGCGTTCAATCTTTGAACTATGCAAACAGCTCGTGATCATTTCTTCAGCCACCAGACGGGAGTCGGTATCGTTCCACTTACCTGACAAATCGGTCGTGGAGTTTTCATCGATACGGGTCACGGTCTTGCCGCCACCACTGCAGGCAACCATACCGAGGGCGCAACCGAGAGCGAGAATAGTGAACAACTTACGCATTAGAAATCTCCTTGTAAATTTTTAAATAAATATATAAAAAATACCGCCGATCGAATGACCAGCGGCATTTTAAATTGTCAAAGAAAAATCGAATTACTTCTCAGCGAATTTCTTAGAGGCGGCCTTGACCTTCGGGTCGTTCTGGGCTTCCTTGATCTTCTGCTTGATACCGTCTTCAATCTGCTTCTTGAGCTTGGCGGCGAGGGCGGGGAAACGTTCTTCCAGGGAATCGCTAAAGACAGCCGGTTTCTTGGGAGCGGGAGCACCCTTACGCTTGGCGTTCAGGGGGCGCTTCTTCTTGGCCGGGGCCTTCTTTTCTTGGGATTTTGTTTCCTGAGGCTTGA
>LVAE01000017.1 GCA_001603905.1 Fibrobacterales bacterium Fibro_02 | reverse complement strand
TGAAGAAGATGTACATGCACAAGATCGTGGATGTGCTTGGTTCTAACGACAAGCTGTAATGACCGAATCGGCTAACCCCAGCTAATCCATACGCTGGAGCCGATTCTCTCGCAACCGCCCTCGGTTAACACCCGAGGGCTTTGTTGCTCACAGACAAACTGTAAAGGAATGCGGCTTTGCCGCGTAGCATAAAAGCTTAAAAACCGCTAGGCAATCGCCTGGCGTTTTTTTGCTACATTTATCGCATGAACTTGAATATTGTCTCCTCCGAAAATCTCAAAAACACTGACGGCAAGGCGTACGCCCTGTTTTATGTCAAAGAATCTATTCAATTTTCCACCGTTCTCTCCCCCGAAGGCGAAGAACAGGTCGAAACCATTCTGAAGGGCATGAAGGAAGGCCCCTTCGAAGACCTCGAATACTTAGAAATCGACGGTTGCAATACCATCTTTGTGGACGCCGCCAAGGAACGCGGTCTTTCCGCCCTTGACCACCTGCGCATGGCCGCCTACCGTCTCGCCAAGAAGGCGATGAAGAAGCAGATTCCCTGCGTGAGCCTGTTCCTCGCCGACGCGGCCGATGAACAGTTCAAGGCCATATTGCACGGCCTGCATTACGCCGACTACAAGTTCGACGCATACAAGAGCAAGCAAAAGCCGAACTTCCAGGTGACCTACGAAATCGTTGCCGGCGAACATGTCAAGGAATTCAAGAAGATTGCCGAAGAAGTCGCCGTTGAACAGAAGGCCATTACGCTTGCCAAGAACTTGATCAACACAAGTGCCTCCGACCTCTACCCCGCCGAATTCGTGGAACGCGCAAAGACGGTCGCCAAGTACACCGAAGGCTTAAGCATCAAGGTTCGTAACATGAAGCAGCTCGAAAAGGAAGGCTTCATGGGCCACGTGACCGTCGGCAAGGGCAGCTCGCATGAGCCGCACATGATTACGCTCGAATACAAGCCCGCGAAGCGCACCTCCAAGGACCACTTGGTGATTGTCGGTAAGGGCCTCACCTTCGATACCGGCGGCCTCTGCCTGAAACCGCCTAAATCCATGCCCGAAATGATCAGCGACATGAGCGGTGCGGCGACCGCGCTCGCCGCCATTCAGGCCATTGCAACACTCAAGCTCCCGATTCGCGTGAGCGCCGTCTGTTGCCTCGCCGAAAATGCCATTGGCAACAAGTCCGTGCTGCCGGGCGATATCTTTACCGCCAAGAACGGCAAGACCGTCATGGTCGACAACACCGACGCCGAAGGCCGTCTGGTCCTCTCCGACGGACTTGCCGAAGCGGGCCTTATCGGGGCAACGCACATCGTGGACCTCGCCACCCTTACGGGCGCCATGGTCCGCGCCCTCGGCTACGCCGTCACGGGATTCTTCAGCAACGATGACGACCTTGGCCTCAAGGTGATCAACTGCGGCGAAGCCTGCTGCGAAAAGTTCTGGAGCATGCCGCTCGAAGAAGAATACGCCGACGCGCTCAAGGATCACTTCGCCGACCTCAAGAATACCGGCAGCGACGCAGGTGCCATTTCTGCGGCCCTCTTCCTCCAGGAATTCGTGCCCGAAAACACCGCCTGGACGCATTGGGACATCGCCGGCACCGCCTTCGTCGACAAGAAATGGAAATACACCGAATACGGCGCAACCGGATTCGGCGTGCAGACCCTTATCCAGCTTGCCCGCGAAATGTCCTGCGACGAATAAACGCGCAGACGAACGCGGACTAAAGTCGATTAAAGGCTCTAAAAATGGATACAAAAGATCCCGCACAGACCGTGCGGGATTTTCAATTTATAGACAAATTTACAATTTCAATCCGAAAAATTCATCAAGAATTATTTTCTCACAATCATAATTTTGAATGCTAAAGTATAGTAGATATTTTCATCTTTTTCGTCGGTACGATCTGGAGAATCAAATGCCATTTGTACTCCGGCTCCAACATTCCACATATCTGTCATATACCATAATTTACCGAATTCAAAACCAACACTTGCTGCTGATTGAGAGAAATAGGCTTCATCTAATGGCTTAGTGCGCCTTTCTTCGTCAAAGTACGAATCGTCGTCACCCAGGTTGAAGTAGGCGATGGCAAATGAAGCACCTGCATATAGACCATATAACGGATTAGATGGATCTCTGACAAAGTAAACATTCACTCCGCCTCCAATCGCAAATCGTATTCCGCCTTCGGAATTTTTTTCAACGTAACGAATTTTGCCATTTTGTCTTTCCGCATATTCATAATCAGCTACCTTAAGCGAAGATATTCCCAAAAGACAGAACAGGGCGACACGGCTAGAAATTATTCCGCCAAACCGAGCAGAAAATTCAGGACCCATACCGGAAAAATCAGTTTCATAGATATTCCTACTGTCTTCATAGAAGACTTCTTCTTCGTCTTTTTTTTCATCGCTGATATTCAGATACTGCAAGCCCAGCGATGCTTCAAAATAGAAGGCATTGTGGATATAGGAATACTGCCCCTGACGGGCATAAGTACCATTAGACGCTTGCGAGGGATTATAATCGTAAACTCCAGCATAAGAAACGGCGGCAAGGCCAAACGTTAGAAGGAGCGCATTCAATACGGATTTTAGACGCATTTTATTTCCTTATGACAGCCAGGTTGGCCGACAACGAATAGTAGTCCGAGTCGTTTCCGCTTTCGCCGTCGCGAATTCCGCCATCCAACGAGCCCTTTACCGTAAGGCCTACGTTCCAGGAGTCATTGACCATCCAGACCTTTCCGAGCTGTAAACCGAAGGACAGGTCGCTCTTTGAAATTTCAAGTTCTTCGTGGTCGTAATGCGAAGAGGTCAAGCCAGCTTCTTCAGCGACAATACTGACCGAAGCACCGATAAAGGTTCCGTAAAAAGTGCTGTTCGGATCAGGGGTAAAGAAGAAATGGGTACCGCCACCGAATGCAAAACGGATGGCGTCTGTTTCAAAATCGGCATTGGATTTCTGCCAACCGTTTTCAGTGCGGGAAGCCTTAAAATTTCCGTCCATAGACGAGAATTCCAGATTGCAGTAAAGCGCCAGGCGGCTAGCGACGATTCCGCCGAACTTGAGGCCGAAATCGGGACCGAATCCCTTGAATCGGCTCTCGGCGGAGTTTCCGTTATCGCCTATGATCAGTTCACCGTTCCGTTCATCGAAATAGTCGTCATATTCCTTATTTTCAAGCCTCATGTAACGCACGCCCAAATCGGCTTCGAAGAAGAATCCGTTATGGATGTAGTTCTTTTCAGGAACTTTTTCCGGTGTGTCCGGACGAGTTTGTTGCATCGGTTGGGCAACCGGCCGCTGTGCGTAAACAGGACTCGGCTGGACATATTGTGCCGTTGGATAGATTTGCGGATGCGGGGCATATTGCGGCTGCATCATCGGTTGTTGAGACTGCGGTGGTGGCAGAGGTTGCTGAGATTGCGGAGCCCGCTGCGAAATTTTTTGCGATTGCAAAGGTTGCTGCGAAGGTTCCTGAGACGGAGCGACTGTGGGCGCGACCTGGACTTCCGTTTGTGACGGTTCAGGTTGAGAAGTAACGGTTTCTGTCGAATCGACGGCAGCATAGGCCGAAACGGCCAATCCAAGAAAGAGATAATTTAAAATACGCATAAACTAAATATAATAAAGCAAATTCAAAGTGTTCAATGTGATATGTAAAAAAACAAAAAACAGCAATATCCGTCACATCGGTGGTATTTTTATCCCAAGAAACGCAAAATATTCTATTTTTGGAGCGTATGAAGAATGTCGATACTATTGCAGTTTTGGACTTTGGCGGGCAGTACGCCCACCTGATTGCTAACCGCGTGCGCCGCCTGGGCGTGTTTACCGAAATCCACTCCCCCGCCGCTCCCGTCAGCGAGCTCGAAGGCGTGAAGGGAATCATCTACAGTGGCGGCCCCAGTAGCGTGTACGCGGCAGACGCACCGGAATACAATCCCGAAATTTTGAACCTCCCGGTGCCCAAACTCGGCATCTGCTACGGTCACCAGCTCATCGCCCAGCAGCTGGGCGGTCACGTGGAACCGGGCAAGGTCAAGGAATACGGCATCGCCGACCTGATTGTGGGCGACGAAAACTGTCCGATTCTGAAGGGTCTCCCGAAGGCTAGCCCCATGTGGATGAGCCACGGCGACCAGGTGACCAAGCTCCCCGAGGGCTACAAGATTGTGGCCAGCACCAAGGACTGCGAAATCGCCGCCGTCGCCTTCGATAGCGACAAGCCGGAACGCCAGATTTTCGGCATCCAGTTCCACCCCGAAGTCACCCACAGCAAGTTCGGCATGAAGTTGCTCGAAAACTTCGTGGACTTTACCGGTGCAAAGAAGACCTGGAACATGAAGAGCTACCTGCCGCTCATCACGGAACGCATCAAGGAACAGGTCAAGGACCGCAAGGTCTTCTTGCTCGTGAGTGGCGGCGTGGATTCCACCGTCGCATTCGTGCTCCTGAACCGCGTGCTGGGCCCCGAAAAAGTGTTGGGCCTGCACGTGGATAACGGCATGATGCGCCTCGGCGAATCCCAGAAGATTATGGAATTCTTGAAGGCCGAGGGAATGAACAACCTGAAAGTCCGCGACGCCAGCGAACACTTCCTCGCGAAGCTCAAGGGCGTGACTGCGCCGGAAACCAAGCGCGGTATTATCGGTAAGGAATTCTTGACGGTGAAGGACGAGGAAATGGCCAAGCTCAACCTCGATCCGAACCAGTGGATGATGGCTCAGGGCACCATCTACCCCGACACCATTGAAAGCGGCGGCACCAAGAACGCCGACAAGATCAAGACACACCACAACCGCGTGCAAGAAGTCCTGGACCTCATGGAAAAGGGCCTCGTGCTGGAACCGCTCGCCGACCTGTACAAGGACGAAGTCCGCGCCCTCGGCGAAGAACTGGGCATTCCGCACAACCTCGTGTGGCGTCACCCGTTCCCGGGTCCGGGCCTCGGCGTTCGCCTACTCTGCAGCGAAGGCAAGCTCACCGACGATATGGTGAAGTTCGAAGACGTGAAGGATACCGCCGGTCAGTCCCTCGCCGACTACCTGAAGGCGAACAACATCGCTGGCCGCCTGCTCCCCATCAAGAGTGTGGGCGTGCAGGGCGATGGCCGTACTTACGCACAGCCGTTCCTCATCACGACTCCGGGCTTAAGCTGGAAGGATTGCGAAAAGTTCTCCACCGAACTTGCCAACCGCTTCAAGGCCATCAACCGCGTGATTTACCAGATTGGCTCTGTTGCAGATGAAGACCCAAAGCTCGTCGAACAGTACGCCACTCGCGAAAACTTCGATACGCTCCGCAAGTTCGACAACATTTGCACCGAATTCCTGCAGGCAAACGATTTGTACGAAAAAATCTGGCAGATGCCGGTCGTGCTCGTTCCGCTCCGCACGGCGGGCAAGCCCTGCATCGTGATGCGCCCGGTGAACTCCACCGAAGCCATGACCGCAAACTTCGCCGAAATCGACCAGGGCATGCTCGCCGGTCTCTGGCGCAAATTCGAAGCAGAAGGCGCAGGCTCGCTGTGGTACGACGTGACGCACAAGCCGCCCGGAACTATTGAATGGGAATAAATCCTTCTGTCACCCTGGAGCGAGGCCGTTGGCCGATGCGATAGGGTCCATAGATTCTATCGGCCCGATAGGCCTCCAGAATGACAGAATCTAGGGTGGATTCTATCGCGCTTCGCGCTCCAGAATGACAATGATGAAAACACTCTAGAATGACAAAGCTTCTGTCACCCTGGAGCGAGGCCGCTGGCCGATGCGATAGGGTCCAGTCCTCTACAGTTTAAAGAACAAATCTTCCCATTCGGGATTCATTGATTGAATCAATTCAATCTTTTTGGCTCTTAACAAGTTCTTCATGGACTTTTCACGTTCTATGGCGTGACGCATATCCGTATGCTCTTCAAAGTACCCTAACTTGTCTATGCCGTACTTTTGGGTAAAGCCCTCAAAGATTTTTTGCTTGTGTTGAGCAATACGTTCTTTTAAATTACTCGTAACGCCGACATACAATGTGCCGTTCTTCTTGTTGAACAAAATATAAGTGTATCCCCTCTTTTGCATGAGTGTAAAATACAAAATCTATTCTGGAAAAACAATGGATTCTATCGCTACACTGCGTTCCGCTCCAGAATGACATTCCAGTTGTCACCCTGGAGGGAGTGTAACGACCGATAGGGTCCATGGATTCTATCGCGCTACGCGCTCCAGAATGACAATGAGGAAAACACTTCCAGACGCTCGTCAAACAGGGCGTCGTTCAATTAAAAACGCTTGCCAAGGAATATAGTAAAAAACTATTTTTTATGAATGGATTCTATCGGCCCGATGGGCCTCCAGAATGACATTCCTACTGTCACCCTGGAGGGAGGTAACGACCGATTGGGTCCATAGATTCTATCGGCCCGGTGGGCCTCCAGAATGACAATGTTTCTGTCACCCTGGAGCGAGGCCGCTGGCCGATGCGATAGGGTCCATGGATTCTATCGCGCTTCGCGCTCCAGAATGACAATGAGGAAAACACTTCCAAACGCTCGTCAAACGGGGCGTCGTTCAATTAAAAACGCTTGCCAAGGAATAAAGTAAAAAACTATTTTTTATGAGTGGATTCTATCGGCCCGGTGGACCTCCAGAATGACAAAGCAGGGTGGATTCTATCGCGCTTCGCACTCCAGAATGACATTCCTACTGTCACCCTGGAGGGAGGTAACGACCGATAGGGACCATAGATTCTATCGGCCCGATGGGCCTCCAGAATGACAGAATCCAGGGTGGATTCTATCGCGCTCCAGAATGACAATGAGGAAAACACTCTAGAATGACAATGCAGTTGGTAAAGACAATGAGGTAAGACATGGCAGGCATTACATACGAGATAGACGACAAGAATGTTGTCGAACAGATTCGTAACGACGCGATGAACGCCGCCAAGGAACTTGTGGAAAAGGCACACCTCACGGCGGGCCAGATTGTGGTCATCGGTTGCAGCACGAGCTCCTCGCTCGGAAACGACATCGGGAGCCACTCCGTGCCCGAAGTCGGCAAGGCGATTTTTGAAGGACTCTCCTCCGTATTCAAGCCGCTCGGCATCTACATCGCGGCGCAGTGCTGCGAGCACCTGAACCGCGCCATCATCGTCGAGCACGCGGCTGTCCCGTTTGCAGAAATCGTGAACGTGGTTCCGCAGCCCAAGGCGGGCGGTTCTTTTGCGACAGCCTGCTACAGCGCCTTCGAGCATCCGGTCGCCATCGAGCATATCAAGGCCGACGCAGGCCTCGATATCGGCGGAACGCTCATCGGCATGCACCTGAAGGAAGTCGCGGTTCCTGTCCACATGCAACTAACGCATATCGGCAAGGCAATTTTGATTGCGGCACGCACGCGCCCGAAATTTATCGGCGGGGAGCGCGCACACTACGACGAAAGCCTCAAGGAAGGCTACCCGAAATTCTAATCCAACCTACTGAACCATAATTTACACCGGGCTGCAATATGGATTATTCCAACCTGGAGTAACAAAATCGTAAGAAAAAGGAGCTTTTTGAACGCAAGAGCTCCTTTTTTTGTATTCATTAGTTAAATTTAATTCATGTAATGGAGAAAATGTTTGAGATGTGTGAAAAATCCGATAACATGAAGCGCCTTAATCCCGTCTCTGTCCCCAATTTTCAAAACGGGCCTGGTCCGCGAGGATCAGGTGTAGGTCCCCTCGAAAAAAATGATCCCATTACCGGTCTCCAGCTTGTGGCGTGGTTCTTTGAGCAAACGCAAAAAGACCATAACTTTTTCCCCCTTGAAAAATCGACTATCATATTTTTCAATGTGATGAATTTCAAGGCGATTAACCAGCGCTTTTCGTACCAAGGCGGAAACGAATACCTGTGCAAATTTAGGGACGAACTCAAGCACCTTTTTGAGGGCGAAAAAATTTTACGTGCTGGAGCTGACCACTTGGTAGTCATTTGCCTGAATCTTACCGTTGAAGAAATTGGTGAACGAATCAAGCGTTTGAACGAAGTAATGGGAAATTACGAAGGAGGACTCCGTAACCAGATCAAGGCCGGCATCTACATTGTAGACGGGTCTACGCACAAACCTGTCATCATGATGGACAGGGCCTCCCTCGCCTGTCGTGAAGTCCACGGCATATACAACAAGGCTTACGAAGTTTACGACAGTGAACTTGCCAAAAGGCACGAACAAAAACAATATGTTCTGGAGCATTTTGAAGAAGCTTTTGAAAAAGAGTACTTCAAAGTTTACTACCAGCCCGTTGTCCGTGCGCTAACCGGAAAAATTTGCGGATACGAAGCCCTTGCCCGGTGGATTGCCCCCGATCGAGGCATGATTTCTCCCCTAATTTTTATTGATGTTCTAGAAAAAGTCCACCTGATTCATAAACTCGATGCATACATTATTGAACACGCCTGCAAGGACTTGCGAGACGACATCGATAGCGGCCTTGCCTACCAGCCCATTTCTGTAAACCTTTCCCGTCTCGACTTCGAATTGAGCGATATCAAGAAAATCATAGACGACGCTGTAACAAAATACAATATTCCTAAGGAATACCTGGTGCTTGAAGTTACCGAAAGCGCCTTTGCCGCAGATCTCAGTAACTTGGGTAAAGTCATCCGGGAATTCAGGGAAGATGGCTACCAGGTGTGGCTAGACGATTTCGGCTCGGGATTCAGTTCCTTCAACAACTTGCAGAGCTATGATTTCGATTTTCTCAAGATCGACATGAACTTCTTGCGAAGCTTCGACAAGACACCGAAAACCAAGGTCATCTTGGCGTCCATCGTAGACTTGGCCAAGAAACTGGGTATCCACACGCTCGTCGAAGGTGTTGAGACTCAGGAACAGTACGAGTTCATGAAAAAAATCGGTTGCGAGTTGATTCAAGGTTACTATTTTAGTAAACCCCTGCCGCTCGAAGAATTCCACAATAGGCGTGCCGAACTTTGCTCTTTCGATACCAACGAGTCCCCGGAAGAACGACTGTATTACGACGAAATCGGTCGAATCAACTTCCTGGACAATACTCCGCTGCGTGAAAAGAAGATGGACATCGCAAGCGACATTCCCATTGCAATCGTCGAACGCGAAGACAGGCATTACCGCACCATATATGCCAACGATGCCTTTTTGCGAGAAGTCCATTCATTCGGTGCAAAGGATATTCAGGACGTACTCAAGATTCTTTGGACGCAAAACACGATCGAAGAGGTTCAGAAATGTTACGAACGCATTTTGTACACCGAAGAACACCGTGAAACAATCGAATACAATATGACGTTGAATAATTACAAGGTAAACACGAACGTGCGATTCCTGAGCCGAATGGGAAACAAGGCTGTCTATGCGTTCATGACGCGCAACCTTACCTTGCACGAAAACCTTTAGCTGTAATATTCAACAATTCTTTTTACGAGCGAATCCATGGTCGTTTCTTCGGAAACGACCGTTTTGTATCCGTATTTTTGGGCGGCAGATTCTGTCATTCGGCCGATGCAGAATGCGAGCGGATGGGCATCTTGACTCGCGCAGGATTTATTCAAGTTCGCAAAATTTTCGACGGCACTCGAACTTGCAAAAACGATCGCATCGGCCGTAGCAACCGCCTCGCGTTTCCATTCCGGGCACTCCGTAACAGGAAGTGTCTCGTAAACAATCCAGCGGGTGGCGTGCGGTAGATACCCGAGCAAGGTATCATCGGCGAGATTTCCCTGAAGGAGAAGGATTTTCGGTTCATCTTTTGACACCTGACGGCAGTCGGCGCATTGAGACGCAAGTAACTTTCCGAGGCCTTCAGCGGTGTGGTCTTCGGGAACGTAGTCGCAACGGATACCATATTCAAGGAGCTTCTTTTCGGTAATTTTCCCGACACTGGCGATTTTCTTGCCCGCGAGGACACGCATGTCATAACCCGCGGCAAACAGTTGCTTGAAGAAACTGTCGACTCCGTTCGTACTTGTGAAAGCGAGAAGGTTGAAATCCTTAAGGGTGTTAAAAACAGCAAGCCTAGATTCTATCGTTTCGCTACGCTCCACTCCAGAATGACATTTTTCATTACGGTCCCCCTGGAGACACCTTGTGTCGATAGAGGCCATGTTAGACCTAATTACAAACGGGCCGTCAAGCGTACGGGTTTCAATCATCGGCGATTCAATGATTTCTGCTCCGAACGCAGAGAGTCGCGATGAAATGCCGCTGGACTGCTTTGCTGCACGGGTAACCACCAGACGCTTGCCCGACAGCGGCAGGTTCTTTTTCCAGGCAAGGGTCTTGCCGAGTTCCACGACTCCGCCCATAATCGTAATCGCAGGGGCAGTCACGTTTTCACGGACGATAGTCTCCCCCGCCGTTTCAAGGGTCGCCATGACGGTTCGCTGGTACGGCGTTGTCCCCTTTTCGATAAAGGCGAGCGGAGTCTTGGGATCCTTACCGCATTCCATCAGTCGATGCGCGATAAAATCCATATTCGCGATTCCCATCAAGAAGATGAGGGTTCCCGGACACTTGGCTAGAGTATCAAAATCAAGGGAGATTTCTGCGTTATCTTTTTCGTGGCCAGTAACGATGTGGAAACTCGTGGCGATTCCACGGTGGCTTACGGGAATGCCCGCGTAAGCAGGAACAGATATGGCAGAGGTAATTCCCGGCACGACTTCGAATTCCACGCCCGCGTCCACGAGTTCAAGGGCTTCTTCGCCGCCACGACCGAATACGAACGGGTCGCCCCCCTTAAGACGGGCGATAACACCATGCGGAATTTCGCGGGCAAACTGCACGAGCAGCTTGTTGATTTCGGACTGCTTGACCTTATGGTGAGTTGGCATCTTGCCCACATCCACCATCTTGGCCTTGGCATTGCACATCGAAAGAATTGCCGGAGAAACAAGACGGTCATAGACAACCACGTCGGCACGCTCCAGGACTTCTTTGCCACGAAGTGTCAAAAGGCCAGGATCGCCAGGACCAGCACCAATCAAGAACACCTTTCCAAAATCAGACATCATAAAACCTTTATTAACAAAAAACTACATCTGTTCGCGAATTTTTTGAGCGAGCGCCACGCCTACCGCACGGGATTGCGCAATCAAGTCGGGAGATTCAAGACTCACGGAATGCAGGATCTCGGCTCGGAGAAGGCGTTTCGAATTTTCATCCCAGTAGATACCGCGAATTTTCAATTCGCGCACGCCATCGGCAGTTGCGGCGGTGTCGACAAACTCGGCGAAACTGGCTACGGGGAACTGGCAGCCTGCATTGAGGGCCTTGAGGTAGGCCATTTCAGCGACGGCGATGGCATACGATTCGGCGTCATTGACATGCGCAAGAATTGCGTCTATGGATTGCTTCGGGCTATTGCCCTCGCAATGACGCAGCTGAGAAAGCGTTTCAATCGCGAGGATGCCCTGGCCGGAGGCCGGGAGCATCTGTTCGGTGCTGAAGTATTCTGTCACCTGGTCGGCGAGGCCCATACGCTTGAGGCCTGCGGCGGCGAGCACCACTCCGTCAAGTTCAGCCAATTTAGAAAGGCGCGTCTGGATATTCCCGCGAATAGGCACATATTCGAGATCTGGGCGAAGCGCCTTCAGTTGCACGACGCGACGGATACTTCCTGTACCGATGCGGGCTCCTGCGGGCAGCTCCATGAACCTGCAGCCGTCCACTCCCCCGCGCGCGACAAAGGCGTCGCGCGGGTCCTCGCGGTGTAACACCGCGGCAAGCTTGAATTCCGGTAGCACTTCAGCAGGCATGTCCTTCAAGCTGTGGACGGCAATATCGGCGCGGCCCTCAAGCAAGGCGACTTCCAGCTCCTTGATGAACACGCCCTTGCCGCCGAAACTCGCCAAAGACTTGTCGAGCCGGCGGTCGCCTTCGGTCGTCATCGAGACAAGTTCGTAGCTCAGACCAGGATTCGCTTGCACGATAGCCTCGGCAACCATAGTCGTCTGCGCCATGGCAAGGGCGCTCTTACGCGTCGCGACCCGTAGCTTGAACTCACTCATGGATTGCCTCCAGACACTTCAAGAAGACTTGCACATCTTCGGGTGAATTTTCCGCCTTGACCTTGTAAAGGTAATCGTTCGCCAGTTTCTTCGCAAAGCGCTCATACATCATCGAGATGCGGTGACGGTCTTCTTCCGCCAAATCCGGCATGGAACGCAACAACTTTTCGGATTCCTCATTCGCCACATTCAGCATCTGCTCCGCGTGCAGGCTAATCTGCTTCGAGACATTATCCATACGGTTCCAGTGCAAGAACTCGTCGATTCCTTCTTTCAGAATTTTCTGGGCAGCTTCGAGCTCCACCATGCGCAAGCGACGGTTTTTCGATACTATATTTTCAAGATCGTCGACGCAGACATATTCCACACCAGCAATTTCGCCAATAGAGGCTTCCGCATTGCGCGGACTTCCTAAATCTATCACCAGACGCCTAGAGTTCGCACTTACACCTGGATGTTCCGCAACCTTGCTGCAATGGCGCTCGAATACGATATCAAGAGCGCCCTTCGGTTTGTTCGGCCCTTCGGCAAGCTCAGGGACCTTACTCGATTGGTGAGCCAGTTGAACCTCAAATTCATCTTTTGTGACAATCGGTTCCTGACAGGCGCTGCAAAGAATTACGACGTCGCATTTGCCGATGACGCTATAGCGATCCTCGAAACGCACGGGCGTCAACACATCCGCAAATTTCTCCGCATTCGCAAAAGTCTTGCTGCTCGCAAAAATATTTGTCGTATATTCCTGCACATACTTGAGCATCAGCGAACCCATTTCGCCGAGACCCACAATATACACGGTTCGGTTCTCGAGGTCATCGAACGTCCGCTGCACCTGTTTCATCGCAAGGAACGGAATATTGCAACTGAGCTTACTCAAGTTCGTTTCGGTCTTGATTCGCTTGGTCGTGTGAATCGCACTCTGGAAAAGCTTGTTCAGGCTATTACCTGTCGCACCGAGTTCTCGTGCCGTCTCGTAGGCACGTCCAATCTGGTGCAAGATTTGGTCTTCACCCATGGCCACGGAATCAAGCCCCGCGCACACGTTCATCACATGATGCGCGACGTCGTCACCCGACTTGAAATAAAAGAATTTCGCAAAATCCTCATAAGCCTGCCCAGCCAAATTACATACATACCGCACCAGCTCTTCTTCCGAAATGTCGCGGTCAGAAGCCGTATAAACTTCGGTACGGTTGCAAGTCGCAAGAATCAAAAGTTCATCGAACGGAGAATTTTTCAAAGCCTCCGTCTTGACATCCATCGGAATATAGAACTTTTCACGAATTGCAATTTCAGCCACCTTGTGGCTCATTCCTGCCATGTAGATTTTGCGCATGTCGCAAAGATAGAAAAATCTAGTGTCTACCTATCTCGCTATCAATCCACTCATAGCGTTTGCGCATCCAGGATGTCATCGTTTCCACGGCCTCGTCATAGGAATCATACGAATCCTTGAGCGCCCAGTTTTCAGTATTACTCAATATGGGCCACCGTCTGTATTCATTATTGACGGCTCTTTCGATAATGGATCGGTAAACGGGAATACTGTCAATAAGTTCCCTAAACGTTTCACGATGTTCGTTCCAGTAGACTGCGATAGCGCTATCGACCACGTGATTTTTCACGATATAGTAATTCAACCGGTATTCGCTGATATACCAATCTTCAGGATTCTGGTTCTCTGTACGAGACGCATTTCCGAAGGCCAAGTCAAAATCCCACAACGGACCAAAATGAATCGGCTCCCCTTTTGTCCAGGTAAAGAAAACGCTGCGAGCATAATTTCCATCTTCGTTTTTGGAATATTCCTGTACCCAATAATACAATAGATAATCTTCTAAATCTATCCAATTCAGGATGTCTTCGTCCTCGTACAGATAACGATTCATCAAGAAATGTTCAAAGTTGTTCAAGTGATTCTGCAGAAGTTCCAAGGATTCATCTGGAGGATCTTTCGGCGAACGAATGTGGTAAATGTTCTTATGGTCCGTAATGACATAAGGCGGGTCATACTTTTTTACATCTTCTTTTTCGACAAGGAACGTCGTATCGTTTTCTTCGATATGAACTCGATTTTTCGCCACCTTGATGGTTTCCGAAAGTAGATAAAGTCCCATGTACTTTCGGTTCAGATAAAGTTCCACGAACTGCATCCGAGGCGTATATTTTGCACCAAGCCATTCCGAAAGACGCGTCATCATATAGTTGCGCAGATGGGTCTTGTCACCATAATTGGCGATGAGCGCCCAGTCGCGACTCTTGGGCATTCCGAAAAGTTCCACCTTGTCCTTAAATTCCAATTTCATTCCATACTTGGGCATTTTGAAACTAGAATTACCACGACCACGCACGGTCAGTTCCAGAACTTCACTCTGGGGAGATTTCTCGCCGTAAATCTGGAGCTTTGACGGGAATTCTGTTTCACGGTCGCGAAGTCCTGCAAAGTCCTCGGTTTCTATGACAATTCGCGGAAGCCCTGCATACGGATACACGGAATCGTCCATCGGCAAGTAATCGGGATTATCTTCGGTTTCGGCCCAATAGCAAGCCGAAAAAACGATGCAGCACAAAAATGCAACAAGTCGTTTAAGCGTGTTTATTGTGAACAAAGCCGAAAACATCAGTGGAAATATATATATTTAGAATATGAACAAATTTGTCGGATGTCTTATATTGATCAGTTTTGTGACTTGTTTTGCCACAGAACCGCTGCATCCGATTTCATTACCAACAAGTTCGTTATCCATTCAAGGGACTGTCGAGTTAGACGAAGACGTCTACAGCGGCGATATGGAAGTCTCGGCGGAATACGCCTTTCATCCGCGACTCAGCCTTTATGTAGACGGAGCTTTCCGATTCCTAAGCTACAGCTACGAATATTCAACCGAGGGTTACATCCACAATTACTGCAACCTGCATGTGAATGGTTTTAACGAGACCTATGTGGGCGCAAAAGGGATGATTCTCCCCTACCTGGGACTGAATGTCGGCTGGCAGTTCCCTCCCGGCGAAGGCTCCCCAAAGAACCGTTTCCACCGTCTGAACGTAGAACCATTCGGTCTGTTACAATTTTCTAGACAGCTAACTCTTGGTACGGCGATTCGATACAATACGTTCCTCGAAGACAAGAACTTCAAACCTGGCGATGAAATCGGAATCAAGGCATCGTTCGTATGGAAACCTGGCTGGAATGACTCCCTAAAAACTGGCTGGGAATTCAGCGAAATTTTCCTGTACCAAGCACGAATCGAAGAATCCGAAAACCGAAACCTGGACTCGCGCTATCGCGGCATGAAGGACAAGTACCGCGGCATGAAAATGAAGTTCGACGCCATGCGCTACTTTAACATCGCAGGGTTTTCCACAGGATTCGGGCTGAATTACGAAATTCACGACGGTACTCTGTTCGGATTCGAGACAGGACACCGCGTTGGAATCAAGATGCAAGTAAAGTAACGAGCATCTAGGCGAAAAAGCGGTAACTCGTCTTTTTGAGCTCTCGCACAGAATGCAAAACGACATAATCAGGGTTGCCGATCGACTCGGCAGCCTCTTTAATATTGCGATCCAGTTCATCGGCAGATTGGGCGTGCATCATGGCGTAAAGCGTGTATGGGAATCCTTCGAAAGAAGGACGTTCATAGCAATGCGAAATAAAGGGCTTTTGAGCGAGAATTGCCCCGGCAGAATTGTTCGGACTCTTGTCTAGTTCAGCAAGGCAGACCATGGCGTTATAAGCAAAGCCCGCTTCCTGATGGCGAAGAATAGCCCCAAAGCGACGCATACGTTTTAAAGCCAAGTCCTCGCGGAGTTCTTCACACGAAACGCCCCAATCCTTAAACGGAGTTAGGGAATGCGGAATGTCATCACAGGCAATATGAATTCGGGTACGGTCCGAATCCGATAAAATGCGGACTGGAGATTGCTTCTGCATTAGATTCTTCGATTTCGCGCATTGCGCTCCACTCAGGATGACACCTTTTTCGTCTTCAGTCTTGGTTGGCGCGACAGCGCCCATTACCGTGTTGATTTTGAACTTCTTGGTCGCAGAGAGTATATGGACGTCATGCAGTTTCGATTTCGAACAAACTGCTTCTACGATTTTCTGTATTTCTTCTTCGTTTTGGGCAATAACCGTAAACCAGACGTTGTATTCATGGCTGCGCACATAATTGTGTGTAATCGCGGGAATTTCATTCACAGTGGCTGCGAACTCATTCAAGGCGGAATCATCGGAAGCTCCCGCCGAAATCGTTGACACCTTGCCCGCACAAAGGCGAGAGATAAAGCCCAGCGCCTTGGAATCGTAGACGCCCCCGATGCGGCGGATAATTCCCGACTTGCGCAGTCCCTCGACAGCGGCAAAAACGCTCTGCTCATCGGAGCCGAGCTGTTCCGCCAGCACCAGATACGGGCGTTCTTCTAACGGGAAAGCATCCTGGATGATGGCGAGAAGATGTTGCTCAAGATCTGTCATTTTTCTATGGATCCCGTCGGTCGTTGCACTCCCTCCAGGATGACTTAAGCGGGAATGTGTTTCTCGACTGAAGTGTGTGGTGTGAGATGATTTTCACTACACATTCCACACTCCACATTATCCATTAATTTCCTCGTCCGTCAGGTAGCAAGCCGGATCTTCTTCCCAGAAATCGCCCGTTACAGCCTCGGCGCGAGTGCGGAAGTTGCCGTTGCAGAGGTTCAGGTAGGCGCACTTGGGACAGCGACCCTTCAGAATCGGCTTCCTGTTCTTGAGGCCCGCCATGATCGGATTCGATTCGTCACTCCAGATTTCACCGAAACTGCGTTCGCGCACGTTGCCGAGCGTAATATACTGCGTAAACTGGTCAGGGTGAACATTTCCGATGCTATCGACGTTACCGAAGGCCATGCCGCTGCGGTTGCCGCCATTGCGCCTAATGAGTTCAAGCACCTTCTCGGCGCGAGCCGGATCTTCGCGCTGCATACGGCGATACAGGTAGATTGCATCGGCGTGGTTATCCACTGTCAAGATTTCCTTGTTGACTCCGCGCTTCTTGAAATCGAGCGTACGGTCAATAATCAAATCGATGGCCTTGCGGCTTTCTTCATGATTCAAGTCATTTTGCACCATCGCCGAGCCGCGGCCGCTGTAAACCAGGTGATAGAAGCATACGCGGTCGATATTTTCGGCTTCGAGCAAGTCAAAAATCGCATTCAAGTCTTGCACGTTGTAGCGCGTAATGGTAAAGCGAAGGCCCACCTTCTGGCCTGTCGCCACACAATTGCGGATACCGCGAAGGGCGAGTTTGTAAGCGCCTTCCTTGCCGCGGAATTTATCGTGAGTCGCTTCGCAACCATCGAGGCTAATGCCCACGTAGCCCACACCCATATCCTTGAGTTTCTGGGCGACCTCAGGCGTAATGCAGGTGCCGTTGGTGCTGATGGTCGGGCGAATTCCCTTAGAGGCCGCATAATTTGCCAATTCAAAAAAATCGGGACGGAGCAAAGGTTCGCCGCCGCTAAAGAGAATTACCGGAACCTTGAAATCGGCCAACTGATCAATTAACGCCAAGCCTTCTTCGTGGGTCAATTCGTTCTGGTACTTAATAGCCTCGGAACGGGCATAACAGTGCACGCAACTCAGGTTGCAAGTCTTGGTGCAATTCCACACCACCACGGGGCCGCGACCCGGAGCAACTCCGTTCTTGCATTCATGGGCCTTGGGTTCATAACGCAGCTGGTCGCCGTAATTCGGCGTATCCATCAAAAGCTTGGTAATACTAATCATAATTTTACAATGAATCCGATTGTTTTCCAAAGATAGAAAAATCAAGATACCGAGCCCATCAAATAAAATTTCAAAAAACTTTTTTCTACATTTCCAAACACTTTTATGAAATGGACGACCCTTACACTGACCGCCTTGTTGCCTTTTGCGCTTTTCGCAAAAGAAATCGATATTTCATCCACTTCAGAAACACTGATTGAAAACGGCCAAGAAAACGCCGCAAAAGAAATTATTGCCGTTGAAGACTCTTCACAAAAATGGAAAGCCACGGACAGCCTCAATCTAAAAGATGCCGGAAACTCCCCCGTCATTTCCAGCGAAGTCGCAACCAACAATACCCCGGTCGATTCCTTAGAAGCTGATTCACTCGCCCTAAAAAATGATGAAAGCAATGAAGAAGGCAACGAAGAAGCAGGCGCAGAAAGTGAAGACGCCGAAGCAGAGCTTGAAGCCGATATGGCCGCGGCTGATTCCGCAACGGTTGACTCTCTGCAAAAACTCACGCTCGATATGACGACCGCCTTTGTCCCGTCTGCAAGCAGACGCATTTCTGCCCCTTACGGCATCCGCACCTACCGTATGCACCGCGGAGTCGACCTAGGACTCTGTCATGGTGAAGACCGTACCATTGTCGCCGCATTCAAGGGAGTCGTCGTCAAGGTCCGCAACCAGGGCCGCCGCAAAGGCTATGGGAAGTACGTCATCCTCGACCACGGGAACGGCCTCACTACTTTATATGCACACCTCGCCAGCTGGCAGGTAAACGTCGGTGACACGTTGCAAGCTGGCGACACTATTGGTGTCGGAGGCAACACGGGACGTTCTTTCGGAGCGCACCTGCACTTTGAAATGCGCTTCAACGGCAACTACATCGATCCGGCAACGGTTTTCAATTTCGAAGAAGGCACATTCCACAACGCCATGACCGAAATCGACGAAACCAAGCTGCAACTCGTCGAAGCGGATTTCCAGAAGGAACTCGCCAAGCACCGCTACTACAAGGTGCGCCGCGGCGACTGTCTCGGAAAAATTGCCCGCAAGTACGGAATTTCAATCAAGCGCCTCAAGCAGTTGAACGGCATCAAAGGCAACATGATCCGTCCGGGTCAAGTGCTCCGCTGTTCCTAATTTTCGTCTACCGCGACAAGCCGCCTATACGTTTTATCGATAAAGATTGCCCCGAGCGGAGCGGTCACCATGATCGCTACAGCCGCAAGGGTCAGCACATCATTACCGCAAGCAAGCCCGAAACTTAAGGGAACGCCCCCGATTGCCGCCTGAACGGTCGCCTTGGGCACATAAGCCAACATGCAGAAGAGTCGTTCCTTCTTGCTCAAGGGAGTGCGCAACATGCAAACGAAGACTCCTCCCATACGGAAAATCATCGCCCCAAGCACCACGACAATCGCCCCGATTCCCGCCGTAAAGGCGTAAGCGACATCCAGGGTGCTACCCACCAGCACAAACAAAATAATTTCAGCAGCGACCCAGAACTTCGTGAACTTTCCGCTAATACGTTTTGCTAGTTCCGGATGTTTCCCGTAAATGCACGCCGCAATCGCCACCACTGCGATCATTCCGCTAAAAGGCACGATATGGCTGATATCATGTTCCAGTTCATTCAACAGGAACGAAAAACTGAGGATAATCAAAACCTTGACCGTATCGCGCATATGCCGGTGCTTGAAAAACCATACCAGCGCATATCCGCAAACGACCCCGACCAAAGCTCCGAGCGCAATAGAAACAGGGACCGCCAAGAAACTCGTTGCCGAAACGGCCTCCCCCTTAAGAAGCGCCAAAAATGCAGCAAATGTCACCAGGACGTAGACATCGTCTAGTGACGACCCCGCCAAAAGCATCTGAGGGATGCCATGTTTTACGCCGCGACGTTCTTCGAGCATTTTGAGCATTCGCGGCACGACCACCGCAGGCGAAACCGCCGCAATCGTGGAGCCCATAAGGGCCGCCTCCCAATAAGTGACACCCATCAGTGGCGGCGCAAGCACCACCACGCCAACGATTTCCACCGTCGCAGGCACAAAACACATCAGGAGTGCCGAACGGCCAATCCGCTTGAATTCGTGAATATCGAGAGTGAGTCCCGCACGGGTCAAGATGATGACAAGCGCAAGTTGGCGCAAGTCTGCCGAAATATCCAAAAACGCGGGGCGCAGCAGGTTCAAAACATGCGGCCCGAGAATAATCCCCGTAAGAATCATTCCCAGAATGCTCGGAAGCTTCAATTTCAAAAAGATAGACCCGAGTAGAAGTCCCAGCAAAAAAATGAGCGCAAGAGAGGTGAGCATTTTCAACCCAAAAATAGCATTTATTGCGCCATTTATCCGTTTTTTTGTCAATATGAGCCCTCAACACCTTACTATTCAAATATTATATTTACGCAAGGAAAGAAAAAAATATGATTCGCGTATCAAGCTTCAATAGGGCGTCGGAAAATAACCGGCGCAAAAAGGGCTTTTCCCTTATTGAAATCATGGTCGTTATCGTGATCATGGGTGTCCTAGCAACGGTCGGCGTTCCAAAGCTGTTCAATGTCATCGAAAAGACTAAAGAAAAAACGGACCTCATGAAGCTTTATTACCTGAGGGATGCGCTCAACAAGGCTTTGATCGAAAACGAAACCGCCTTGACCAACACGGTTACCGCGAAAAAAATGAACGACGAACAATTCCAGAAACTGATCGACAAGATGTACGAGGGTTTCAAGTACGAAAGAGGTGCCACCCTCTTTGTCATCGAAGTGCACAACGGCCTTTCTGTCAATGTCCAGAACAGTCACAGCAGTGCCAACAACACCTATAATGTAAGCGAAATCCTCGGAACAAGCGGAACCTGGTGCGACGCTCTAAGAGAAGCAGGATTCGAAGGGGTCGCCGACATAGTCGCCGACCGAATCAAAGGGACATACAAGAAAGAAACCGATACCTACACCTCGTTCTCGTGGAACGACGCCAACAACAATAATGCCGAATGGCAAAGAACCGCTCCGAAAAAGCCCATGTTTACAAGTCTAGCCCTAAACAAGGGTAAAAAGAACGAGAACACCCGCTATACCATGAGTGCCCGCTGGACAGATATTAACCATCCGGGACAGTC
>LVAE01000092.1 GCA_001603905.1 Fibrobacterales bacterium Fibro_02 | reverse complement strand
CTTAACCGGTAATGAATATGGTTGTTCATGAACCCACTATTAAAAAACCTACAAATCCAGACACGCACACAAATGCGTAGAAGTTCTGGAATAAAACAATCAAAAGAAATTCTGCAATATACTGTACTATATGTACAAACAGATGGATTTTCTGTATAATATCCATTCGCTGAGCTGCATTAAGTATCGAATTCTTGTACGCAAACAAGAAGTAGCTCAAAGAAGAATTCAACAAATACAAGAAATACAAAACATAAATGTTTATTTCGGACGGCCACGAACCATGAATAAGATTGGTTACCCACGGCAAAATAAAAAGTCCTATTACAAAAATAAAGGATCCTATAACACGATATATTTTTTTGTAATATTCCAGCAATCCACAAACAATAGTGGTATTCCCCTCAGCGAGGGGTTTATACATATTGTAAACGACTGCAGACGCGAAGCCTAGTTCCGCTAAATTCAGAACTTGTAAAATAGAAACAAAAAGACTAGATAAGCCAACGTACTGTTCGCCAAGTACATACAGAATCCCCGTTCTTACGGCAAACGGGAACAGGATAGAAACTATACTATTCAACATTCCCGCAGAAATATTCCGTTTTGTATTTTTTACACGCGAATCAGTCATAAATCAATGATTATTTCCCCTTGAATTTCCTGTAAATAGACCTTATAAATCCAGTCAACTTTTTTCCTAACAACGAATTCAGTATATGAAATAATTTAACATTCCGTTTTTCGGTTTGCGTAGTCCAACTAGCTGCATAATGATGAATTGAACAGGTTTTTTCAGAAATTTCAATTTTTCCGGTTTTCTTATCCATTGGATTAAAAAAATCCTTGGGATAAAGATGTATTCCTAAAACATCCTGATGAATATTTTCAGATTTCATTCCATGAGCATAAAAATACTGTGATGTATAGAAACAGATTGTCTTGATATTCAAGGAACCATCTTCATTATAAAAAGATCTGCCATTATATTCATCCAACAATTCTTTAATAACAGCATTTCCCTTTTCACAGCCCATCACAAGCCCTGGGTTAAGCATCCAACGAGGTTGCTTTTCGGGAGTCTTTATTTCAAAAGAATTTTCTTCAAAACCCATGAAACCCTCATGATTCAAAAATAAATCTACGGATCTCAGCAATTCTACATCAGTATCAAAATAAAGACCGCCAAATTCATTCAGTATTTTGAAACGAGCAACATCGCTAACGAAAGCCCATTTCTTTTCTTCATAAGCCTGCCGAGCATATTCACAGCAATTTACATCAAAATTATCTTCGTTCCACAATCTTATTTCATAATCAGGGCAATATTTTTTCCAACTTTCAATACACTTCAATGTGATTGAAGGAAGTGGATTTTTCCCGAACCAACAATAGTGAATTATTTTGGGAATCATTTTTTATCAAACTCGTTCTTTTACTTTATGAGATATTAGTGATATTAAAAAAATACAGAAAACTATTGTTACAACATGTTCAAAACCAAATGTAAAATACAAAGCAATAAATATCATACCCCACATTCGAACAAAAATATTATTCACGAAATCAGCGATTTTTGCAATAATTGAAACCAATAAAAGTCCCATAAAATATCCCAAAATTCCGATATTCGCTATATATTCGCACCACATATTGGTAATCAGATTCCAAGACAGGAAATCAACATTTTTTCTATTTACTGCATATGCTGTAAAATATTTGACGAACATTGCCGGTTTATCTGGCCATAAACCTCTGGGCACAAAGAAAAAAATGTCATATAAAAAAGATTGTCCTGGATATTGAAGAATAGGCTGATCATACAAAACAGAATATATAGATGTTTTAACACAAGCCATTCTACTATAGTATTGATTATACAACGATAAAAAATCCATTTCAACATCTTTACCAGTATATTCTTTATAAACAATAAAGAATATTACCGAAATTAGTGCAAAGCAGATTGTTTTAATCGCAAAAAAAGTTTTTTTATCCGCATATCGATTTCTAAGAACATCAATCGCAACAATGGCCAAAAAAGAGAAAACTATAAGCGATCTTTTTCCTTCAATCCAAGTCACCAAGGCAATTCCGAAATACACAAAAAAATTGTAAATTTTATTCCTATCATCATTAAAGAAATACAATAGAACTATTGACAAAAAACCAAAATACAGAACAAACCTAACAACAGCCATATAATACAAATATGATGCATCAAATGGATTAAATTCTAATTTATAGAATCGAGCAAAAGTCAAATAAATAGACGGTTCAGGAGACCCAATTAGCGCTATTGCAGGAGAAAATATCCCCAAAAGTAAAAAGACAAACAAATATATATTAGCTTGGAAATATTTTTCTTCTTCAACAATATATTCTCTTGCGCTACAAAAATATTCACCCCCACGCCAAAGTAACGCCATGGTAACAACAATAAACATGCAGTATATGACATGAACAATTTGATCTCGTGATGCATAATACATATTTTTCATAAAAAAGATCAAATCATCGTACCCCCAAATACTCTCAACCAGCAACGGAACAACTTGCATTACAAAGAAAACGATTGCCCCTAAATGCAACGTTGAAAACACCCCAGAAAATACTCTTTTTAGAGAAAGGGCAAAAAAAACAGCGCAAATTAAAATAACAGGCCAGTTTAGCATTATTATTTGCAATTAAAAATTATTTTTCACTAATTCAAAAAATGAATTTCGTTTTTTTGCCAGCACTTCTTCCGCATATTTTTTTGATTCATTGAAATTCCTCACCGATTGATTTTTCAAGTCATCAATCGAAATATTTTTTAGGATTTCAACAATATCGCTTACAGATTTCCTTTTCACAATATATTTCGGATCAACCATTTCTGGCATAGCTGCAGTATTCGCACAGATGCATAGTAGTCCTCGACTCATCGCTTCAACAACAGATCGCGGCAAACCCTCTTGCAAAGAGGGTTGTATATACAAATGCATTTCATCAAGTTTTTCAAAAATTTGGCTATGTGGCACAATTCCCTCAAAATGAACTAATTCAGACACATTCAAACTTCTTGCCAAATTTTCTAGGCGTTCTTTATTTCCACCCCCAACCAAATAATAATGAAATTTCGTAACACCCATTTTTTTCAGCTGAGCAAGAGCAGAAATCACAAAATGCTGGCCTTTATATTTGACTGAATAATTAGCAATCGTAGCAATTTTTAGGACATCTTTTTCCGACAAAACGTCTAACCTTGCTATTCTGTCATTTAAAATGCGTTCGTTTAAATCAACGATACGAACATCAGAGCAACCACACGTAATTCCTGGACAAGGATATCTTCTTTGCAAGAATTGATTCGTAACATAAAGTGCAAAATCCGATTTTCTCAGGGTATTTCGCAATTCAAAAAAAGCATAAGGAGCAAGTATTTTTCCCAATAATCCATGATTCCAAAAGGCATCCCATGGACAGCTTACCACATAAGACAGAAATTTCTTTTTATATTTTTGGGACAACTTACATGCATAAGAAGCATTATTATTAGGGACATAACCAATAATCAAATCAGCATTTTTTACGCACTTTTCAATTATCTCTTTTGATTTTGAAGTGGGCCGAATAAAGGACTTTGTTACATAGTGAATATTTTCGGCACTAAGTAGAGCTGACACATCTTTATCAACCGTGTTAGAGCTTTTTCCCGCATACTTTTGCGCACAAATATGCAATGTTCCCATTTGGGCAAAGCGTTCTAAAATATCGTATAGATTTTCTATACAATAATAAGAGTCATTCTCTTCTTTTATAAGTTGATTTGTAACAATCAATATTTGCACAAATATTTTCCTAAATCAAATTTTTCGCCCATTTCAAAATCAAAGCTATCAGGTTCAAAAGAAATATAACCACTTCCGCTAAAAAATGTTATTTCACCAAAAAGAATCTTCCCATTTTGCGAATACAAATCAACACGAGCTTCAGGGAACTTTTCAGATATATTTTCAGCAATCTTCACCATTTCATAAAAATTACTCGGTTTTTCGGTACAATCATTTAACTGATTTTCATTTTTTCGAATTACAGGCAATCGATTAAAGTTTTTATCATATATACCAAAAGAAGCCAAGCCTCCTAATTGTCGATTAGAAATAACATACATAAATTCAAAATTTCCATCGAAGCAGAAAAACTTATAATCAATCAACCCGCCCTTACTTTCATCGGATTTGATATACTTTTCAGCAATAATTCTATGTTTTCTGCCTTCATAAACCCATTCTCTTCCAAAACTTTTTCCCGTATGAGCATGAGTCCATTTTCTCATAACAGCCCTATACGATTCCAAATCAGCATGTGATTTATCTTTACAAATAATAACCGAAATGCCCCCCCCACCCAAGGTGTCTTTTAAAACGAATTGATTCGGCAATTTGTCAAAATCAACATCATCTGCGTCATTATAAACACCATAACATTCATTCAGAATATAACCTAATCCTAAAGATTCTATATACCCACGAACATCATATTTATCTACACAAATTTTCATCGTAGGATCACGATAAAAAAGTTTGTAACATTGTAATTTTTCAGTGAATCTTTTTGGATTCTTCAAATTCGGCCAAAAACCCATTTTAATTTTATACTGAATCAAAACCATCAATTTATCTGGAATAAAAGACAACCATGTCAGTATAGCGAGGCGAACGCGACGACTCTTTATCCATTTTTTATAATCAATCATCAGATAGCCTCAAGTTCTTTCAAATACGCATCCACTACAATTTGGCGATTAAATTCGCGTTCAACTTTTGCCCGGCCAGCCAAGCCCATTTTCATTTTTTCTTCATACGGAAGAGCAATAAATCGCTCTATTTTCTGAATAAGGTCATTTGAATCACGTTGTTTTACCACAAATCCATTCACACCATCATCAACAACTTCTTTGCACCCACTTCTATCTGTGGTAATAATGGGACGCGCACAGGCACTACTTTCCAAAAGAACATTGCTTAAGCCTTCAGGATAAAAGCTAGGGTGAATAGTACAATGAACATCTTTCAGGATTTCTCGGACATCACGTACCATTCCATGGTATTCAACGACACCCTTCGCAATTAATTCATCCAATTCGCCCTGATATTCTTTTTCGCAGAAACCGCAAATATGGAAAACAATTTTACGAGACAGGAGATCCCCACCTTCGCGGGGATGACATGCCGATGAAAAATGCTTTGCAGCTTCGAGGTATTGATCGATACCTTTTTCGCGCATAATGCGGCTGATAAAAACAAAATGTATTCCATTGCTTTCGTCAGGATAGGGCAAAGGCGAAAAATGGTCAAGATTAACACCACTACCTGGGAGCAATGAATAAGCACCTTTCACCACGCCATGTTCCAGCATAAATTGCTGATTTTTCAGATTCTGAAAAAAGACCCGTTTCGCTTTTTTGAGTCCTGTTTTATACAAGGTCAAAGTGATTTTTTGTAGCAAGCCCTTGTTTTCAACAGCAGTTCCAAGGCCAGTCACATTGGCAACATAAGGCACCTTACAAATTTGACAAGCAATACCACCATAAACATTCGGTTTGATGGTGTATGTAAAGACAATGTTTGGCTTTACCGATTTTATGATGGAACAATACTTCTTGACGAGAGCTAAATCAGTAAAAGGATTCACACCGTGGCGAGAAATTTCAGTTTCAATAAAATGACACCCCATCTGTTGCATTTCTGCAATAAAGTCACCATTAGGCAACGAAATATAGACCTCATTCTTTAAAGCAAGTAAAGTAGTCAAAAGTTCCTTACGGAACTTATACAAACCAACACTATTATTTGCCAGAATAAGGATTTTCATACACAACGTTCTTCTGCTACAGATTTAGGCAAAAATTCAATATAATAATCACCATTTTCCAAGGTTTCTATAATTCTGATTTCATTCACTGCTTTAGCAGCAGCCATCGATGCTGGATTATGGGGCGATATTGAGCCAAACATTCTTAATCTCAAAATTTCGTTTACCTTATTCAAAGCCATTCCTTCTAACTTGGCCAAGCCTCGTCCTTTATAGGAATGATCAACGATATACCCCTTAAAGCATTTCCCGTTTACAAAGCAGCGCAAGAAAAAGTATCCGCCAATTTTCTCTTTATCAAGAACCAGAAAGGTCAAAAACGCCTTATTACGGATAATCTTTTTCAACGAGTTTTCGTCAAAGGCGTGCGGCTTAAAAAATGTGAACGCATCTTCAGGCTGTTCAGCAAAAAAGGTGGCAAGCGCAGCGGCATCCGTAAGTTCCGCCAAACGCAATGTATACGTTCCGGAGCATTCATTCAAAATAGCAGGAATCTTTTTCAAAGCTACCCTATGGGTCGAAGCAAAAACTAAAGCGTTTCCCCATTCCACTAGATTCCAGAGAAAACCGAAACGATCGCGGAGTATGTGAGCTAATTTGTAAAGCATTACGCAGCCTCCCTATAGATCATACGGGGCGTTCCCGCAAAAAACTTTTTACGATTCTTTGCAAACAAGTGTTTGCAAAGTTGCGGATTTTCATTTGTAGATTTGTCCGTCAAACTGATTATAGGAACAAATTTATGAAGGTTTCTCCCAAAAGAAAGAATGTTATACGCAAGGAACCCATTCCCGCTAAACTTGTCGGACAGGAGGAGCTCAAATACACCTTCAATTACACAAGCCGATTTCGGGTGCCTCAGAGCCGCAAAATCATCATGGATGCGTTTGCGACGACTGGCTCTGGCAGATTTTTGGACATCGAGATGCAGCGTGCAGAACACAGTTTCTTTAGCGGAAAATACATTGACGAATGGGCAATTTACAGCCGTAACTCGATGGAAAATAGAATAAAAGAACCTGTTTTCGCTAAAAATAAGTATATTATTGTCAGTCTTGCGATTGACAACTTGGACGACGAAACCTTGAAAGCTATGGAGCACGAAATGGTTACTAAAGAAGAAATCGAATGCCGCCTGGCTGGAGCCAAAATTGAGACTCGTTTCGAAATGGTGGATGCCATGCTTTCTAGAAACTATTCCGAAGAAGAAATTTCTATTATTTCTGGTGTATCCAAGGAAGAAATTCTCAAGCGCAAGGCACTCTTGACTAAGTGATTCAAGATTCATTCGTTTGATATTTCTCGCACGCACACCCTTATTCAAGGGTGTTTTTTTTGCAAAACTCCAACGCATTACCCCGCCTCCTGAACCAATCGTTTCGCTTCTTCTTGGCCGCGGTCGTATTCTTCGCGGGTAATGCGCCCGCTTGTCAGCAGGTAGTCGCCGAGGTCGGTGGCGGTATCGCAGTTTTCTTCGGTGATGTCGGAACGCTTGATGAACGCCTTGTTGAGCGTGGTGAGAATGATTTTCACATCGCCCCAGAAAGTGATTTTCTTGATGTATTCAAGGTCGTATGCAATCTTGGTTTCCCAGGTGACAGCGTTGCGGCCGTTAATCTGCGCAAGTCCGCTCAGGCCCTGCCTTACGGAGTGGCGTTTGCGCTGTTCCGGGGTCATAAAGACCATGTCGCGCACTAGTTGCGGACGCGGGCCAATCACCGCCATGTCGCCCTTTAAAATGTTGAATAGTTCCGGGAGTTCGTCGAGGCTGGTGCTGCGCAGGAACTTGCCGTATGCAGTCAAGCGAACATCGTCAGGGAGCAACTTGCCGTTGGCGTCCTTCTCGTTTGTCATGGTACGGAACTTGACGAGCTTGAAGATTTTTTCATCTTTACCGGGGCGCGGTTGCGTAAAGAAGGGGTTGCCCTTCATTTTGTAGGCGCCCACCACCGTTAAGAATACGAGCAAAGGGCTAAGGCAGCAAATGGCCGCCAAAGCACAAAAAAAGTCTAAAATTCTTTTCAAACAGCAAGCGTACATCAGAAATTAATATAAAAAAACTTTTTCTTAAAGGTTCTCCATCCTGGATTCCGTCGCCCTATCGGGCTCCAGAATGACGGCAACGTTTGCCATGCAGGGCTCCAGAATGACTGCAGCCACAAAACTCAGATTTTTTATGCGACGAAGCATTCGCGGATTGCAGCGATGATGGCGTCCTGCTGTTCGGGGGTCATCTTGTTGTCGCTCGGGAGGCAAAGGCCACGGGCAAAGATATCGGCGCCCACGTCAGTGCATGCTGCGGTCACGAAGGAATGTTCCCTGTACACGGGCTGCATGTGCATCGGTTTCCAGATGGGGCGGCCTTCGGCATTCATTTCGGTAAGGACACCGAGAATCTTTTCGGGCGAAACGCTCTTCACGGCGGATTCATCGATCAGCATGCAGCTGAGCCAGTAATTCGGCACGGAATTTGCGGCATCGTAGGGATTCATCTGCACCGGGAGTCCTGCAAATCCCGCCTTGTAGCGCTCATAAATTGCTTTTTTCTGAGCAATATGTTCTTCAAGGTAAGGAATCTGTCCGCGCACAACGCCCGCAATCACATTACTCATACGGTAGTTGTAGCCGATTTCTTCGTGTTCGTACCACGGCCTGGGTTCACGGCTCTGGGTGCTCCACTTGCGCACCTGCGCGGCATCCTTTTCGGAGTCGGTCAGGAACATTCCGCCGCTGGAGCCAGTAATAATCTTGTTTCCGTTAAAACTGATGGCAGAATAGTCGCCAAAGGTTCCCGTCTGTTTACCCTTGTAAGTCGCCCCGAGACTTTCGGCGGCGTCCTCAATCAAAAGAGCCTTGTGACGGTCGCATATCACTCGGATTTCGTCAACCTTCGCCGGGGTTCCATACAAATGAACCAACACGACCAATCGCACATCAGGATACTTTTCAAAGGCCCGTTCCAAGGCGACCGGATCCATATTCCAGGTATCGCGTTCGGAATCGATAAACACGGCCTCGCCATTTTCGTATGCAACCGGATTCAAAGTTGCCGCAAAAGTCATGTCACTGCAAAAGACCTTGTGCCCCGAAAGGGAACCCTTCCCCGCCGGAGCGCGACCATAAAGGGCCTCGCCCGCTAGGCGTGTACACAAGTGGAGAGCCGCCGTACCTGCGCCCAAGGCAACCGCATACTTGCAACCAACCTTTTCGGTCACCAACCTTTCGACCTCGTCGATATTTTTTCCGACGGTACTCATCCAGTTGGTTGAATAAGCCTCCTGCATGTACTTGAGTTCATCGCCATGCATCGTGGGGCTTGCAAGCCATACTTTTTTCTCAAAGCGCATAGGCACTCCTTTACGGTTCGTCCTTATAGAACGGCACCAATTCTACGCGACGGTTCTTGGCACGACCCTTCTTGGTCTTGTTGTCGGCAATAGGCTTGTGCGGGCCGTAACCCACAGCACGGAGCCTGTCAACCGTAATACCCTTGCGGATCATGTAATCGACCACGGACTGGGCACGACCCTGCGAGAGGTTCTCGTTGTACTCGTCGGCACCCACATTGTCGGTATGGCCCTGAATTTCGAGGCTCACATCGGCAAACTTCTGCATCAGGTAGACAATATCGTCAAGCGTCTTGTAGCTGGGCTTCGTCAGAATCGTGGAGCCGCTCTTAAAGTTGATTCCCGTCTTGAGTTTGTCAAGGTCTTCTTTCTTGTTTACCGGGCAACCGCTCTTGTCCACCTTTACGCCACGGAGCGAATTGGGACACTTGTCCAGATAGTCGGGCACGGAATCCTTGTCTGTATCCATGGGGCAACCGGTCGTATCCACAGCAGCATTTTTCGGTGTGAGCGGGCACTGGTCACGGTCATCGGCCACACCATCAAGGTCTTCGTCCTTGTCGCAACCCACGGAATCGACTCCTGTATTGGGGCGCGTGTTCGGGCACATATCCTTATAGTCGGGAACTCCATCCTGGTCAAAGTCCAGCGGGCAGCCATCACGGCCAACAGCGACACCCTGTTCCGTATCCGGGCACTGGTCGCGCAAGTCTTCGACGCCATCCTTGTCAAAATCCTTCGCACATCCCACAGAATCCACTTCGACTCCAGCCTCGGTATTCGGGCACATGTCAAGCGAATCAATAACACCATCTCCGTCGGCATCCTTGATGGAATCCGTCACCACGACCGTATCGACCTTAAACAATGTATCAACTTTTACCAGGGTGTCTACACGCGGCAGGCCCTGCGGACATTCCCTTTCGTACACAGCATCGGCAAGGCCGAATTTCCAGGTCAGCAAACCGGTCAAAGCATAAGTAACCGTGGGCGTATAGCCGTAGGTCTTACGATACCCCTTCTGATCGGTATAGCCAATCGTATAGGCATCGGTATTTTTCATTTCCTTTTCTGTATTGTAGCGGTTCCGGAGCATACGGACCGACAGGTCGATACCGCCCGCAAGTTCGATGTTCCACGGCAAATGGAGCCTTAAGCCAGGCGTCACGAGCATCGGGTCTTCCATGATGTCGATCGGCATTCCGTTATCTTCGACACGGAATTCTCCGCTAAATTCAACAAACGGGGTCGCCCACGAGAACACATCCCAGTCAAGGCCGGTCCCGTAAACCACGGTGTTTGCGCCTTCGTCGGCATAAACAAAACCGATATTGGCGTTCCAACGCACCGGAATATTCACCTTCGAAAAATCAAGCGTCGTAATGGCATTCAACCCGACAACTACTTCGTTTGCCGTATACGGATGCGTTTCGCCGTTTCCACGGACATACCACGCATGACGAGGGCGAATACCCATGGAACGCACGCCTATCGGCAAATACAGTTCAAATTGTCCTGCAAGGCTGAACACGCTCGAATCGCCAAAGGGGGCACGAGCCTTCGCCCACAGAGCCAAGTCACCCTGGCGAATGTTACTGGCGGCATCCCAATAATCTTCTGCATAAGATCTATCATAGTTGATATTGAGCGCGGCACCGATATCCACATACTCCGTAAGGCCTATTCCGCCAAAGAAGTTACCCGTGGCAGAAAGCTTGTAATGGTGATAGCGTTGTTCAACTCCATCATCATAAAAAACACCCCCACGCGAAAGCGCCCAAGGGTCAAGAGTGATATTACCACCGGTACCAGCAATGATTTGTCCCGTTCCCAGAGTTCTTGTACTAATCTGGTGAATACCGTCGAAGCCGCCCATCAAACCTGTCTGGGCAAAACAGGCCACCGCAACCACCAAAACGAAGGAGCTTAGAAAACGAATTTTCATAAAATTTTAACCTATAAAACCAACCTCTATGTAGGAGAACCAAAATTAGAAATTGCCTTGGAATTGTACTGTTCCGGCGTGGTAAATGTCGGCACAATTTCGTGAAGTGCACGGATTGCCTCGGCATCTTCGTTCTTTTCGGCCGAATTCTTGAGATTCCAAAGTTGCTTGATAAAGTGATCGCCATCGATTTCAAGCTGTTTGCCAATAAAGATAAGCTTGTTGCGCGTCTTTTCGAGGCCTTCCTCGTTCATCAGCAGCTCTTCGCGAATTTTTTCGCCGGGGCGGAGTCCCGTAAACTTGATTTCGACATCGGTGTAAGGGGACTTTCCGTACATTCGAATCAGGTTTTCGGCCAGAGTCACGATCTTTACGGGCTGCCCCATATCGAGAACAAAGATCTCGCCACCCTTCGCGATACTCGCCGCTTCCATCACCAGGCTCACGGCTTCAGGAATCGTCATAAAGTAGCGGATAATATCGGGGTGCGTCACCGTCACGGGCTTGCCCTGTTCAATCTGTTTTTTGAACAAAGGAATCACGGAGCCGTTGCTACCGAGAACGTTCCCGAAACGGGTACATACAAATTCTGTCGTACTTGCCTTTTGCTGCGCCAAGTACTGCACAATCATTTCGCAGCAACGTTTGGAGGCGCCCATCACGTTCGTCGGGTTCACCGCCTTGTCGGTGCTAATCATCACAAACTTTCCGACCTTATTGAACAGCGAAAGGAAGGCCACATTAAAGGTTCCGATAACGTTGTTCTTAATCGCTTCCATCGGGCTATTTTCCATCAGGGGCACATGCTTGTGGGCCGCCGCGTGGAAAACAACATCGGGCTTGTAGGTCTTGAAAATATGGCTCATGCGCTGGTAGTCACGCACGCTTGCAATCAGTGTCACCAAGTTCAAGGAGTCGCCGTATTCCATCACCATTTCTTGCTGGATTTCGTAGGCATTATTCTCGTAAATATCAACAACGATCAGCTGCCTAGGAGCATACTTTGCAATCTGGCGCACGAGTTCGCTACCAATAGAGCCTCCGCCCCCCGTAACCATGCAGACCTTGCCCTCGATAAAGTCTCGGACATCCTTGTTGTCGAACTTGACCGGTTCACGCCCTAAAAGGTCTTCTACGTTGATGTCGCGGATCTAACTTGCAAAGCTTCGTCCCGACTCATTGTACATGGAATCGCCAAGGGCAGAACCGATGAACGGAAGCACCTTTACCGGGAGGCCCGTCTTGTTGCAGATTTTAAGGATGGCAGCACGATCCTTGGGCGGGCAACTGGGAATGGCAAAAATAATTTGTTCAATATTTTCGATTTTTGCGATTTTTCCAATATCAGCCGTGCCTCCGGCTACGAGAATTCCACAAAAACGGCGACCGATTTTACTGCGGTCGTCATCAATAACGCACACGGGCAAGATCTTGGAACGCTCACCACGTTTTCCGCCGTCACCCGGTTCGCCAAGGCCTCGGTTCGCAATTTCCGTCAGGAGCAATTTGCCTGCGCGACCCGCACCAATAATCATCGTGCGCTTGTAGGCGGCATCCTTGCGACCGGTTTCGACGAGGGTAGCGAAAGCATCCTTGATCAAGTAGCGGAATGCACATACTCCCGCCACAGAAAGGGCGCAGGTCAAAAGTGAAAAGCGGCAGTACACCGTATGGGTGAATACGAAATACAGACCGACAGCGACTGCATAGCCGGCGACAACGCCCTTGACGCAGTTCAGGTAATCGTTACGGTCGAAATAGCGCCAGAGCCTGTTATAGGCCCCGAAGAGCAGAAGGGTTGCAAAGCAACAAATAACGCATGTCGAGAGGAACGCAAACAGGTCAGGGCGGCCGATACGCGATGCATAAACAGGAATCGGGAAGTTGGCGAGCAACCCCGCCACCACGATAATGAATGCATCAGAAAGCGCAAGCAGGCGCTTGCGGAGTCTGAAATTTGTAAACAGGCCCCTAAATTTTTTCATATTTCCAAACCAACACTGTTAAAAATAGGTTTTTAAGCTATTTTGAAAACTTTTTTTTTCCTTATTTTGGATACGCGTGAATACATTTAGCTATATTTAGTGCGTATTTTTTAACCCGGCCCGTGCATATTTTGTTGACGGGCAAACTCAAAAGGAAAAAACAATGGCTGACAATCTGTCCGTCCTCGGCAAGGCCCGCAAGGCCTACCAGCCGAAACTCCCCGCCGCTCTCCGCGACGGCGCTCTCAAGGTCACCCTCAACAAGGGTAAGGCTACCGAATCCGTGCGCGACCAGGCCAAGATCAAGGCTCTGTTCCCGAACACCTACGGTGCACCGTACATCTCCATGAAGAAGGCTACCAAGGCTGCTGCCGGTAAGGCTCTCAACGTGGGCGTCGTTCTGTCCGGTGGCCAGGCTCCTGGTGGACACAACGTGATTGCGGGTATCTTCGACGGTATCAAGAGCATCAGCAAGAATTCCAAGCTCCTCGGCTTCCTCGGCGGCCCCTCCGGCCTCGAAAACGGCAAGTTCATCGTGATCAACGAAAAGATCATGGACGCCTACCGCAACACCGGTGGATTCGACATCATCCAGTCCGGCCGTACCAAGCTCGAAACTGAAGAACAGTTCAAGAAGTGCATGGCCGTTGCCAAGGCCCAGAAGCTCGACGCTATCGTGATCATCGGTGGTGACGACTCCAACACCAACGCTGCTGTTCTCGGTGAATACTTCCAGGCCAACGGCGCAAGCTGCGTGGTTTGCGGCTGCCCGAAGACCATCGACGGTGACCTCAAGAACGAATACATCGAAACCTCCTTCGGTTTCGACACTGCCGTGAAGACCTACTCCGAACTCATCGGCAACATCATGCGCGATGCCAACTCCGCTCAGAAGTACTGGCACTTCATCAAGCTCATGGGCCGCAGCGCTTCTCACATTGCTCTCGAAGCCGCTCTCCAGACCCATCCGAACATCTGCCTGATTTCTGAAGAAGTCAAGGCCAAGAAGATGAAGCTCAAGCAGGTCATCAAGTACGTGGCCGACATCGTCGCTGCCCGTGCTGCTGACGGCAAGAACTTCGGCGTCTGCCTGATTCCGGAAGGCCTCCTGGAATTCATTCCGGATGTTGGCGTGCTCATCTCTGAACTCTCTGAAGCCCTCGCCCACCACGAAAAGGAAGTCGAAGGTCTCGACACCGCCGCCAAGGTGGAACTGCTCTGCAAGTGGATTTCCAAGGCTTCTGCCGAAGTCCTCAAGAGCCTACCCTCTACCACTCAGGGCCAGCTGATGCTCGACCGCGACAGCCACGGCAACGTGCAGGTTTCGCTCATCGAAACCGAAAAGCTCATCATCGAGATGGTCAAGAAGGAACTCAAGAGCCGCAAGAACTTCAAGGGCAAGTTCAGCGCTCTCAACCACTTCTTCGGTTACGAAGGCCGCTGCGCCGCTCCGTCGAACTTCGACGCCGACTACTGCTACAGCCTCGGCTTCACCGCCTCTGTGCTCGCCTTCAACAAGATGAACGGCTACATGAGCTCTGTCCGTGACCTCACCAAGGGCATCGAAAAGTGGACTGCCGGTGGCATTCCTATCACCATGATGATGAACATCGAACGCCGTCACGGTGCCGACAAGCCGGTGATCCAGAAGGCTCTCGTTGAACTCGACGGTGCTCCGTTCAAGTTCTTCGCCAAGAACCGCGACGTTTGGGCCAAGACTGAATCTTACACCTATCCGGGTCCGATCCAGTACTGGGGTCCCAGCGAAGTTTGCGACATCACGAACTTTACGATCAAGCTCGAACGCGGCGCACTTAAGGTGAAGTAATTGACGCATGTCATCCCCGACTTGGTCGGGGATCTCCTTTGCAAAAAGAGAAGTCCTTTGGACTTCTCTTTTTTATTGTCATCCCTAATGTCGCAAGTTTTAGGCTTTCGTAAAACGCGAGAGGAACGACGACAGGCGTTCGTTACCCGACTGGTTGAATACGTAGTCAGGGGAACCCTGTTCCACGATGACACCGCCGTCCATAAAGATGACCTTGTCCGCCACATCGCGAGCAAACGCCATCTCGTGCGTCACAATGACCATCGTCATCTTATCTTCGGCGAGCTTCTTGATAATCTTGAGCACTTCGCCGGTGAGTTCCGGGTCCAGCGCAGAGGTCGGTTCGTCAAAGAACAGAATCTTCGGATGCATCGCCAGGGCGCGAGCGATCGACACACGCTGCTGCTGGCCGCCACTGAGTTCGCAGGGATAAGCCTTTTCCTTGCCATCGAGGCCCATACGCTTGAGCAACGCAGCACCCGTTTTACGGGCTTCTTCGCGAGAAACACCCAACACACGCACCGGAGCGATACAAAGGTTCTGGAGCACCGTCAGGTGCGGGAACAGGTTGAAGTTCTGGAACACGAGTCCCGTCGAAAGGCGAATATCACGCAGCACCTTCGCCGGTGCATACACCGGAGCACTCTTGTCCCCAGGCTGCACCATGTTCTTGCCGTTCACCTGAACCAGGCCATTGTCCACCGTTTCAAGCTGGGTAATGCAGCGCAACAAGGTACTCTTGCCAGAACCACTCGGGCCTATAATCGAGAGCACCTCGCCCGCCTTCAGTTCAAACGAAATATCCTTGAGCACATCCAAATTGCCAAAGGACTTCTTGACATGTTCCACCTTCAGAATCGGCGCAGTTTCATTCAAATTTTCCATTCCACGCCTCACTTATAGTAGTCGAGCTTACGTTCCAGATAAGCGAAAACGACGCTCAACAAAAGGTTCGCCACATAGTAGAACACGCCCGCCACAAACAGCGGATAAATGCTGGCGTATGCCGCCTGCTGTTTCTTGGCGAGAGCAAAAAGTTCCGTCACCGCAATCACCTGCGCAAGCGAAGTATCCTTCACCAGAGTAATCACCTCGTTTGCACTCGCAGGAACCACACGCTTTACCACCTGCGGCAAGATGATGCGGAAGAAAGTCTGCGTACGCGTCATCCCAAGCATATAGGCGGCTTCGTACTGTCCCTTCGGAATCGCCTGGATCCCGCCGCGGAAAATTTCGGCAAAGTACGCCGCATAGTTTATCGAGAATGCGACAATGACCGCCGGGAAACGGTCAAACGAAATGCCGAGTCCCGAATATTCGCTCAAGTAGTAAGAGCCAAAATAAATCGCCACGATCTGCAGCAGGAGCGGCGTTCCACGCATCACCGAGATGTAGAACGACACCGGGTAACGCACCACGCGCCACTTACTCATCTTGAGTACCGCTATCAGGAGCCCAAGCGGAATCGAGAAAAGAAGCGTCAGCCCGAATATAGCGAGCGTCGTGCAGAAACCGCCCCAAAGGATCGGAAGTAAATTACTCAAGTCGGACATGAGATTGTGCGCCAGCCGTTACTTGCCGAACCACTTGGCAGAAATTTCGTCGAACTTGCCGTCAGCCTTCATCGCAGACAAGGTTGAGTTCACGGCATCGCGGAGCGCCTGGTCCTTCTTGCGGAAACCGATGGCGTAGACTTCGTCCGAAAGGCCTTCTTCAAGAACAACATAATCCTTGGCGTTCGTCACGATCCAGTACTTGGCGACAATTTCGTCGAGGAACACGGCATCGACACCGCCCTTATCCAAGTCCATCAGGGCCGTCTGGTTGTCGTCGAACGGAACAATTTCCTTGGCAGCCTTACCCACGTCAGAAGCATCGAGCTGCTTCTGGGCGGTGGAACCGTTCTGCACGGCAATCTTCTTGCCCTTGAGCGATTCGAGGTTCGAAAGAGACTTGTCCTTCACGGTGAAAATCATACGGTTCTTGAGGTACGGGTCGCTCAAGTTCATCGCGGCGGCGCGGGCGCTATCGACACTCAAACCGTTCCAGATGCAGTCGATCTTGCCGGTATTCAGTTCCTGTTCCTTGGCGTCCCAGGAAATCGGCTGCGTCTTGAGCTTAAGACCCAGGCGAGCGCAGACTTCGGTCGCAAGGTCAATGTCAAAACCAACGATGTTGTTATCCTTGTCGCGGAAACCCATCGGCGGGAAGGAGTCGTCGAGGCCGAGCACGAACTCGCCCGCAGCCTTCACCTTGTTCAGGGATTCATCGGTAGTCGAAGTGTTTTCGGACTTCTTCTCGTTGCAGGCCGAAAGAACGGCGGCGCAGGCAAAAGCCGCAAGCAGTGCAGTAAACTTTTTCATTGAAAGCTCCTTTTTGTTTTTCGTCACAAAATATAGAAACTCAAAGGATAATTTTCATTAACATTCTGCTGTCAAAACAGAACCAAATCTCCGCTCTCCCAGAGTTATGTTTTGCTTCATATTTATTTCACAAAATCGTAAACTTTGCAAACAAAGGGTCCGTTATGCGCACAAAGGTTCCGTTTTTAAAACAAATTTTTTCTACCTTGTGCCGTCAAGAAAACAATGTCGTTTTCTAAAAAAATCCCCATTAGGAGGACTTTATCATGAAAAAACTCGCAGCGCTTCTCCTCTGCGCAGCTTCCCTCTCCCTCATTGGTTGCGGTGGCAAGGCCGGCCTCAAGAATATCGACCCGACTTGGACTGAACCCGCAACTGCAGTGACCGTCTTCTACACCGAACCTGTCGTGAAGAACCAGGACGACGTCGCCGACGACCTCCCGGACTACTCCAGCAACTTCTCTGGTTGGTTCACCCAGCAGATGGCCAGCGAACTGAAGAGCCAGGCTGACATCGCCGCCAACTTCACCGCCAAGGAAGTGACCGACTACACCATGACCCCGGCCAAGTTCGGCAAGAAGGACTACCTCATTCCTTCTCCGAAGTTTGACGAAGGTGTTTCCGGCCTCATCATCTCCATGAGCAACCTCGAAGTTTCCCGTCTTTCCGAAACCAAGATGAACCCGCTCACCATGAGCGCCGAAACCAAGAGCTACCTCCAGTTCACCGGTGAATACTCCATTGCCAATGCCGACGCCAAGACAGTCGTTGCAAGCGGCACTCTCAAGGCTCGCGTTCACCTCGGCTTTGCCATGGGCAAGGGCGACTGGGAAGAAAACATGAAGAACCTGGTCGAAGAAATCCTGAAGGATACCCCGCTCCAGAAGAAGTAATCAGAACCTATACTCCTTATATATGATGGTAAGCCCCGCGCAAATGTGATGTGAACCCCGAAAGTTGGACACAACTTTCGGGGTTTTCATATATGAAATACACAAA
>LVAE01000016.1 GCA_001603905.1 Fibrobacterales bacterium Fibro_02 | reverse complement strand
CTTGCATGTATAAGACACGCCACCAGCGTTCGTTCTGAGCCAGGATCAAACTCTTCATTAATATTTCTAAAGTCTTGGTCCCGTTACTTAATCACGTTCGTATTCATTGACTTTCCAAGAATTCTCTTGGACCCGTCACTAAGCACATCTCCGATTCCTTCAATCTACTCAGCAACCTCTCGGGTTGCTGTCCCTCGATCGCGGCTTACTTGGTTCTTCGCTTTCAGCGTTTCGTTTTCGGCCGTCCCTCTCAGGAACGACGCCAATTATAGAATTTTCAGGAACTTTTGCAAGGGTGTTTTTGCAGAAAAAATCGCATTTTTTTCTTATTTTCGCAAAAAACGGGAAAGCAACGAGTCTTTCGCAGGGAAAATACCAAAGAGTTCACAAACTATTCACACAAAAATTTCGGGCACTCGAATTTTTCTGCTAAAAATCAAGGCTATTACGCCCGATAGGAGCGAACTATAAATGAAAAAGGATCCTTTTCCATGTCCACAGGGGTACTTTCGACCTGCCAACGGAACCATGTCAGCTGCCTTTTGGCATAATTGCGGGTCTTTTTCTTGACATCTTCGACGACCTCATCCATTTCCGCAGGCGTTTTCACCTGCAAGAGCTCCCTATAGCCAAGGCTTTGCCACGCAGGAGCGGTCAACGGAACATCCTTGGCGAGTTCGTTCACCTCGTCAACCCAACCGTCCTGAATCATCTGGTCTACACGGGAATCAATCCTCCTATATAGGGCATCGCGTTCCCGTTGCAACCAAAAGATTGGCAACAAACCTATCCCGCCTTCACGTTCTTTCTGGAATTCCGACAGCCTGCGACCCGTCGCCTTGAACACCTCTACGATTCGAACTAGGCGATGTACATTGTTCGGTTCCACATTCCGCACCAATTCCGGATCAGCCGCCATCGCCATTTTATACAAACTATCGGCTCCCTCGCGAGCCGCAAGGTTTTCCAATTCTAGCCGGACTTCTTCGGGGACCGCGGGAATCTGCGGCAAGCCAAGCATCAGACTTTGCAGATAAAGTCCCGTTCCCCCCACCAGGATATAATTTTGTTCCGGATTCAGAGCCAGCAGTTCTTTTACTTTGTTGCAAAAACCGCCTGCCGAAAAAGATTGCTGTGGATCCAGGAAACCAACGAGATGATGACGCACCCGTCCAAGGCTCGCGGCATCAGGCTGCGCCGTTCCAATACAAAAGCCCTTGTAAATTTGCCTGGAATCGACGCCGATAATTTCGGCATCATAGTGTTCGGCAAGCCGCAGTGACAATTCTGATTTTCCGATTCCGGTCGCTCCGACCAAGGCAAACAAGACAGGCATGGCCTCAATTTAGTTATATTATCAGCCACCATGGGAAAAATGAAACACGTTGTCGCCATAATCATCGTTCTTACCATCTTGATCGGAGGTTTTATCTTCCTACTTCCGAAACTTTCAGGAATGCTGGCGACAGACAGCACCACCAACGCCACGGCCACCGACTCCACCACAGTTCAAGAATCCGTTCCGGACACGCTTTCCTTCGAAGAAAAGATGCAGCAGGCCCTGCTCCCTCTGGAAGTCAGCTATTCCAAGCGCAAGAAGCGCCATATCTGGACGATGGGAGGCGGCCAAACCGTCATCATGTACCTCCTGCAAGCCCAAAGATTCATCGAAAAGAACGGCGGCAAGATTCTTTTCATGGAAGAACTCTACAATAACAACGAAGTCTTCCAGGCAGCCAAAGTCGACCTGATCAAGGATAACGGGGATACACTGAACCTCGAATTCCAGGTTTCCCGAAACGAATTCAAGCCGGGGGCCTCCATTCTCGCAGTCGCCTTCCAGGTTACAAACCTTACCCCCGAATTGATTGTCGGTTTGAACCAGCTGGATTTCAAGTACGATTTACTTGTTCCGCCCTTCGGTCCAAGCGACGACTTTTATCGCGATCTGGACAGAATCAAGCGTAAGGAAATCGCCCTGTGGATCCCCATGGAATCCACCAAGCTTAACAAGGCGCACAACAAACTTCGTCCGCTGCGCATCCACCACACCGAAGAACAAATCGAAAACGTTATCACCGAAGCCTACCGCAAAATTCCCGAAGCCAAGGGGATCGTCAGCCGCTACGGGGACCAAGCCGTTGAGCACAGACAACTCCTGCAAGCTATCTTGAAGCCCACCAAGGAACATGGGCTCTGGTTCGCCGACATCTCCATGAACAAGCTATCCATAGTCCCGCAGACATGCCAAGACATGGAAATGACCTGCAAATGCACGGCACCGTACAATCCCGACAACAGCTCGCTCTCGGACTACACCAAGTCTAAACTGCGCGAAGCCAAGCGGAACGGTCTTGCCACCATGATTCTCCCCTTAAACCAAAGTTCTTTGGAAAAGCTCGGCAACCTGTCCGAAATAGCCCAGAAACAGGGCACCACCCTCGTAAATTTATCTACCTTTATGAAGAAATGACAAGGAGTCCCGCATGACCGTAAAACTTGGATTTAATGTTGACCATATCGCCACCATCCGCGAAGCCCGCAAGATTTGCGAACCGGATCCCATCGCGGCAGCCGTACTCGCCGAACTCGCCGGAGCGGAAGGCATCACCATGCACCTGCGCGAAGACAAACAGCACATCCAGGATCGCGACGTCCAGCTTTTGCGCCGCACGGTCACGACCAAGATGAACCTGGAGATCTGCCCCGCACAGGAGATGGTCCAGGTCGCCATCAACAACCAGCCGGACACCGTAACCCTCGTCCCCGAAATTCACACGGAACTTTCCACCGAAGATGGTCTGAATGTCGCCGCCAAGGTGGGAGACCTCGCAAAGCCCGTCATGACGCTCAAGAACAACGACATTGCCGTAGGCGTGTTCATTGACGCCGAAACGGAACAGGTCAAGGCCGCCAAGAAAATCGGAGCAGACTTCGTGGAATTCAACACGGGCAAATACGCCACCAGCTGCGCCCTCGGCAGCAACGAAGAAGTGGAACGCGAAATTTCCGCTCTCGAAGACATGACCGTTCTCGCCCGCAAATATGGCTTGAAGGTCAAGGCAGGACGCGGCCTGAATTACAGGAATGTCGCCCCCATCGCAACGATCGAAGGAATTGATGAACTCGTCATCGGTCACAGCATCGTGAGCAAGTCCGTTATGGTAGGCATCGACCGTGCCGTACGCGACATGCTTGAAATCATCAGGCGTTAATTCTTTAATATAGGGGACGGGGACACCCCGTAACGCCCCGCCGCATCAAGGATATCCAGCCCATTCAGCGGCAATACTCGGAGACGCCTTGCGGATTTTTCGGGCCTGTTCACTGTCATTTGCCAGGGCGATATCGCCGCTGGCAATTTTTTGTTTGATTTCTTCAAAGGTTTTCGGCTGGTCCTTTTCCGGAAGCTTGTCCCCCGGGACCAAACAAGGAGCATCGATCGCCGTTTTCGCCTTGTCTTTCACAGGCGTATACTCACGGGCAGCAGGGACCTCGTAGAATCGGTCTTCCTCGGGGCACCACGCCATCAGTTTCTTACCATAGACGCAACCGGCATCGAGACCGATGATTCCTGGACGATTGACAAAGCCCATCTTCGCCCAATGTCCGAAAACGACCGTCTTGTTCCATTTAATTTGTTCAAACCACGGACGGTCTTCCCAGAACCTTACAGATAAAAGAACTTCCGGGTCCATGTCCTCTAGTCGGGCCTTTCCGGGCTCAAGCCCGGCATGCACGAGCAGTGCATGGGGCGTATCACGCCACAAAGGCCACTGCTTGACAACCGATACAATATAGGCCCATTCTTCCATCGGAAGTTTCGCAAAACGTGCGCGTTGCTTTTCGGTCCAGCCACTTTCGGGAAGTTCCATCGCGCGTATCAGGTGCTCTTCATGGTTTCCGCGCACCGTAAGGATTCCATTGTCCTCTACGAACCGAAGGGCGCGCATCATGTCGGGCCCCTTGTTAATGACATCGCCCGTCTGGTACAGCGTATCCTTTCCGCGCACAAAGCCAAACGCCTCTACAATGCGTTCGAGTTCGTCGGCGCACCCATGCACATCACCGATATATAAAGTTCTGCTGTTCATTAATTAGCGGTCCTAAACGTGCACCGCCTGTCGAAGCTTGTTCATCTCGTCCGCCGTAAGTTCGCGGAATTCACCGGCAGGCAGTTCACCCAACGTCAACTTGCAGTAGCTCACACGCTTGAGGTCTCGAATCTCGTAACCCACGGCACGCATCATGCGGCGGATTTCACGGTTCTTGCCTTCGACAAGCACCAGTTCCGCAAAGCCCTTTTCCAAATAGATGTCCGTCGCAAAGGCGATTTCCTCTTCTTCGGCACCTTCTTCGCGGATATCGACACCATCCACCAGTTTCTGGGCGGCATGTTCAGACAGCGGACGATCCGTCCACACATAGTAGCTACGCGGAATTTCATAGCTCGGGTGCGTGAGCCTATGCAGCAGTTCGCCATCGTCGGTAAACAGCAACAGGCCACGGCTCTGCAGGTCAAGGCGTCCCACATACTTGAGGCTCTGATAGGCCGGAGGCAAGTAGTCGTAAACCGTGCGGCGACCTTGCGGGTCGGTCTTGGTGCATACGCAACCGGCCGGCTTATGGAACATGATGGTCGTCGTCTTGCGCGGGAGCTTTGCTGGCTTACCATCAACCAGCACACTGTCGGCATTCTCGTCCACCTGATGGCCGAGGTCCTTGATCGTTTCACCGTTCACCTGCACGCGACCTTCTTCAATCAGGGCGTCCGCAGCACGGCGGCTGGCAATTCCACACAGAGAGATAAACTTATTGATTCTCATAAAGCAACCCGAATCTTAAACCTGCGGTGCTAATCTTGAATGTTTCGACGCGGAGTTTCTCCAACAGCGACCTGAGCCAGAACAGTCCGCAAATAATGACTTCGTGGCGTCCGTTCTCAAGCCCCGGAAGCATTGCGCGCAATTCCTTTGACAAGTTCGAGATCTTTGTCGTCACGGCCTCCAGGTCACTAATGGACAGCTCCAGACCTTCGATAGCCTTGTAATCGAACTGTTGCTTGTTCAGGTAAACCATCGCAAGGGCCGTACCCGTGCCGCCAATCAGGTACACAGGCTTTTTCGTCATCCCCTTGAAAGACACTTCCTTGAAGGTTTCCTTCACGAACTTCTTGTATTCGGGGCCAGGAATCGGGCCCATCGCCTTGAACATCTTGAGCGCGCCCACCGGAATCGAGAACGTGGTATCGCCGTTGCTGAGTTCCGTAGATCCACCACCGATGTCAATCGTCACGATACCTTCGCCATGCCATTCCTTCACGGAACGGTAGGTGAGCCTGCCTTCTTCTTCGCCCGAAATGATTCGCGGCTTGACCCACAGGGCATGCTCCACAACGGCAATCACCTCGTCGGGGTTTTCGGCGTTCCTCATAGCCTCAGTCATGACCGCCGCCTTGAGGTTTGCCCCCAGGGCATGTAGGTCCATGCGGAACTTCGTCATGATGGCTTCGAGTTCCTTTATGCGCTTTTCGGTAATGGCGCCGTGCTCGTAAATGTCTTCGCCCAGGCGACAGACTTCAACTTTCTGCAGCTTCGGGACAAGCACCTTGCCCGGGGCGGCCCCCTCTTCGGTGGCGGGAGCGTCTTCGAAAGCCGCAATCAAAAGAATGCAGCTATGGCTCCCGATATCGACGGTGGCAATTAGTTTGTTATCCATTGGATGCCTCGTCGGTACTGCTGGAAGCCGCTTCGTCTTTGGCCTTCAGCATGCCGCTTTTAATTTTCTCAGCAATCTTTGCAGGATTCGTCAGGAATTCCTTCGCAAAAGCAATCGATTCTTCAACAACAGAATCAGGATGTTTCCCGTTCCAACTGGCAACCAAGTCGCCCGATTCACTACCGAGTTCCTTGCCTTCGCGAATTTCCTGCCCCATCTTAAGGGCAAGCAACAGCCCGAGTTCAAAGGCTCGGGGTTCACTCTTGCCTTCTAAAAGCTTTTCAACGCGCTTGACACGTTCTTCGTAAGGAATATTCTCTAATTCGGCGAGATCTTTTTCTGAAATCATACTCCAAAAATAGAAAACGAGCCCCGCCTATAGAAAAAAACGGGCCCTGAAACGAGTTCAGGGTCCGCCAACAAAGGAGAAAATTGTTGAGATTACTTCTTTGCAGCCTTCTTAGCAGGAGCCTTCTTGGCGACCGGCTTCTTTGCAGCGGGCTTCTTGGCAGCGACCGGCTTCTTTGCAGCAGGCTTCTTGGCAGCAGCGGGCTTCTTTGCAGCAGCGGGCTTCTTTGCAGCGGCCGGCTTCTTGGCAGCAGCGGGCTTCTTTGCAGCGGCCGGCTTCTTTGCGTCAGCGGGCTTCTTTGCAGCGGCCGGCTTCTTTGCAGCAGCAGGCTTCTTTGCAGCAGCGGGTTTCTTAGCAACAGCGGGCTTCTTTGCAGCAGCCGGCTTCTTTGTAGCAGTCTTTGTAGCCATTTTTTTCTTCCTTATGGTTATGTTGTGAATTATCTGTGTATAAAATAACTTATTTTCACAAATAATCAACACTTTTTTTCAAAAAAATTAAAAAAAATTCATTTTTTACAAAAAAAATGATTATAGAAAGAATATTTTTCAGTGGATAATGTTGAAATTAATTTGTTCAAAGTTCAAAAAATCGCGCAGGCCACCACTTTGTCAACAAAAAAAATTCCCGAAAAAAAATCGGGAACCCTTCTATCAAAAAAAAGATTTCAAGTCGTAACTTGAAGAATATCAAACAGATACGAGCGAACTTTATCTATTCGGATTCTGCACACTGTCGATATATTTCTTAAATCCTTCAACACCGAGGCTGAACATATCCACGAACTTCGTTGCGAACGGAGGCAGCTTGCGCTGGTGCATCCCCAGGGCGTCGTGCATCACGAGCACTTGGCCGTCCGTAAACTTTCCGCCGCCAATACCGATCGTCACCGCGTTCACCATGCCGGTAATCTTGGTACCGAGCTCTTCGGGAATGTGTTCCAGCACCATCTCGAAACAACCCAGGTCGTCTACGTACTTGGCCGCCTTGATGATTGCAGCCGCTTCTTCTTCGGTGCGGCCCTTCTGCTTGAAGTTTTCGGCCGTCTGCGGCAAAAGTCCAAGATGAGCGCAAATGGGAATGTCGTGGCTCAGCAAATATTCGTGCACGCCCGCGGGGGTACCCTCGATTTTTACGCAAGAAGCCCCCACGTCCATAAAGCGGCGTGCGTTATCGTAAGCCGTTTGCGGGTCCTTGTCGCTCAAGTAGGGCATGTCGGCCACCACGTGGGTGTTCGGTGCCCCGCGGCAAACCGCGGCCACAAAAATCAGCATCTCGTTCATGCCAATTTCGCGGGTGCTCTTGTAGCCGAGCATGGTGTTTGCAAGACTGTCGCCTACCAAAATCTGGTCCACACCTGCCGCCTCTGCCATCTGGGCAAAAGCGTAGTCGTAGGCGGTAATCATCGAAACTTTTTCGCCTTTAGCTTTCTTGTTTTTTATGTCGATTGGGCTGAGCATAACTTACGAACCTCCTGTAGCCATGAAAGGGAATGGATTTCTTTCAGGAATCCGATGTGATTGCGCAGATAAGATAGCAAAGCATTCTCCACAAAAACGCGACCATTCAGATTTTGGGGAGCATCAAGGCCGTTTTTTTCACATAGATATAACTCCCAAAGGCCTTTCAGCGTTTCCTGGCGCGCCCTTGCGCTCTGCACACCCAAGCAATGTCTGCAAAGAAGCGCTCCCGTTTCAGGGAAAAAATCTGCCGCCGGTTCAACAAGCGGCTTCTCGCAGCGGCTGCATACACCCAGTTCCAGGTGGTATCCCCACAGGTCGCTGATATCGAGCAACCACTTGGCAAAGATACCCTCGGCAGGATTCGACCGGTCAAGCTGCGAAAGCGCACCATCCAGCAGGGCGAATTCATCTGGCAAGGGCACGCCTTGAGGGGCGTAACGCAAGACGATTTCGGCCATAACCTGGGCTACAGCGAGCTCCATAAGGGAGGCCCGCAAGGTTTCTCTCCAGTTGATAATCGAGGCTTCCTTGATAAACTGCAGTTCCGTCGAAGGATTCTGCCGGAAAACCACCTCCGACAACGCCAGCGGATCAAGCGCCCCCTTGAACGGGGATTCCTTTCGTTTTGCGCCCTTGACAATAAAGCTCACCACGCCACACTCTTCCGTAAGCACTTTCACGATAAAGCTAGAGTCGCTGTACGCGAACCGGTGGAGTACTATGGCGCGGGTTTTGATCATTTAGTCTTTCGGGAACGGAGGCCAGCCCATCACCTGTCCACCGAGCACGTGCAGGTGAATGTGGAACACCGTCTGGCCAGCGTCGGCCTTGCAGTTGAATACGAAACGAGCACCAGATTCTTCGATACCGAGCTCCTTGGCAATGAGCTGGGCGCGGTAAAGCATCTTGCCTACCAGTTCGCAGTCGGAAGGCTGCATGTCCATGATGGTCGAAATGTGGCGCTTGGGCACCACCAAAAAATGCACCGGAGCCTGCGGGGCGATGTCGTAGAAGGCAAAGACGTCGTCGTCTTCGTAGATTTTCTTGGAAGGGATTTCACCCTTGATGATTTTGCAGAAAAGGCAATTTTCACTCATAATAATTACAAGGTAGTAAAATTGCCACCGTTATTTCTTCTTTTTTCCCGGAGGGCTAGGCATGAAGGGGCTGCTTACGGAGGATTTTTCCTTGGTGGCAGCCACGGTTTCTTGGCTAACGACCACGGAGTCACCCACGGAAAGTCCCTTGAGGATCTGGATGTTCACACCATCGCTGATGCCTGTCTTGACGGGGCGCGGGGCGGCCTTACCGTCGATACTTACCCACACGAGGTTGCCACTCGGCTTTTTGCCGTCGGCACGTTTCTTGAAGGTCTTGGGGAAACTGCCGGGGGGCGGGAAATTACCCCTTTTGAAGTCGCCCTTCGGGACATCGCCGGCGTTAAAATTCGCATTGGCAAGGCCATCTTTCACGGAGGAACTGTCGCCAGATTCGTGCGGCGGACGCATGCCCTGGGGCGGTTCTGCCATCGGGGTGCCATCGGCAGGAGTAAACTTGAGCGCCTTCACCGGGATCGCGATGGCATCGGTGATTTCTTGCGTCACGATGGTGCAGGTCGCGGTCATGCCGGGGAGCAGTTTCTGTTCCGGGTTCTCAGCGGAAATCACGACCGTGTAAGTCACCACGTTGCTCGTGGTCGTCGGATTCAGGCGAACCTCCTGCACGGTACCGTTAAACGTTTCGTTCTGGAAGGCGTCCACGGAGAACGTGACGCGTTGGCCCTGTTTCACCTGGCCGATGTCAGCTTCATCTACGTCGGCCATCACCTTCATCTGGTTCAAGTCCTTGGCGATTACAAACAAAGTAGGAGTGCTCATGGAAGCAGCCACCGTCTGGCCGACTTCTACGGCGCGTTTCAGGACCACTCCGTCAATGGGGCTTTTGATAGTCGCATAGCTCAAGTTAAGGCGGGCCTGATTGACTTCGTTCTGGCTGCGTTCCACGGAGAGTTTCGCCGAATTCATATTGTATTCAGCGGTTTCAAGTTCCACAGCGCTTGCGGAATTGCTTTCGGAAAGTTTCTTGACGCGGTTATAGGTCGATTCCTTGTACTTGTAGTCGGTTTCGGCGCTACGGTAGGCAATTTCGGCCTGCGCGAGTGTGGCCTTGAGCTTGGACTTGTCGAGTTCCGCAATGACCTGGCCCTTTTTGACCTTGGAATTGAAATCGGCATAAATTTTGGCGATGTCACCCGACACCTGCGTACCGACTTCCACCTGGTCGACGGGTTCCAGCGTTCCCGTTGCCGAAATGGTGGTCGAAATTGTGGTCTGCACTACCTTGGCACTTACGAGCGGGCCCGCGGCATTTTCGGCACTCGCCGAAAAAAAGAACGTCTTGACGCCATAAGCGATAGCGCCAAGAATCACGAGGATGATGAAGATTTTCAAAAGCTTTTTCATAAACGCTACCTAAAAATAGAAAGTCTTACCCGTTTTTCGAATATTTAGATGTACAAGGAACCTGTTTGGTTGCACTATAAAGTTTTATATTTCACCAAACAATGACTCGTATCGCAAAAAAAGATGATTCCGCAGAAGTCCGCCGCGTCACGTGGGTGGGGCTCGGCTGGAACGTTGTCTTGTCGGTGGGCAAGTTTTTTGCGGGTTATTTGGGCGGTTCCCAGGCACTTATTGCCGACGCCATTCACAGCGCCTCTGACTTTATCACGGACATCGCGATTATCGTAGGTTCACGCTTCTGGAATTCACCTCCCGATGCACAGCACCCGTATGGACACCGACGATTCGAGACCTTGATTTCGGTCGGAATAGGACTTGCGGTTTGCGCCGTGGGTCTCGGCCTCGGTTACAATGCCGTCGTGGCACTCACGAACGGCGAGCAGTCGCACCCCGAATGGATTGCGGCGATTATGGCAGCAGTTTCAATCATCGTGAAAGAGGCGCTTTTCCGCTACACGCGCGCAAAGGGGCGCGCCATCCGCAGCGAGGCCGTCGAAGCAAACGCTTGGCACCATAGGAGCGACGCCTACAGTTCCATACCGGTCTTGATTGCAGTCTTGTTCGGGATTCTTTGTCCGACGCTTTGGTTTGCAGACTCCGTAGGCGCGATTATCGTTTCCGTATTCATCCTGCATTCGGGCTTTGAAATTGCGTGGCCGGGAATCCATCGTGTGGCCGACGAAGGCGCGAGCGCCGAAGTGGCCCAAAAGCTAAAGGAAATCGCACTCGCCTGTCCGAACGTAATTAGCATTCACGGGTTCCGCACGCGTTACGTGGGTTCTGATTTACATGTAGATTTGCACGTCGTCGTCCCTGCCGACATGACACTCTTGGCCGCCCACGACTTGGCCGAAGAAGTAGAACGCCGTATGATCGAGGCGGGAGAAAACGTAGTCGACGCGCTTGTGCATATTGACCCGTATGATGAACGGAAAGTGAAATAAGTTTACTAAATTCAAAAATATGAGAAAGTTTTCCAGCATTGTAGCATGTATCGCGGGAGCATTGATGTTTGTGACTCCGGTGGAGGCCCAAGTCAACCTGACAGTACACAAGGAAATTTTGCCCAACGGGCTCACGGTGCTTCTGCATCCGAACAAGCAGGCCCCCACGGTAAGTTGCCGTCTGTTCTACGTGACGGGTTCCGTGCACGAAGTTCCGGGAAAATCGGGTCTTGCACACATTTTGGAACATGAACTTTTCAAGGGCACAAAGAAAGTCGGCATAACCGACAGCATTGCCGACGCCAAGTTTATGGCCACTCAAGATAGCCTGCAAGCCTTGATCCGCCCGGCAATTCTGGCGGGCGACACGGCAACAGTCAAGAAACTCACCGCCGAACACGATTCCGTGGTGAACGAACACCGCAAGATTTTTGTGAAGGACGAACTTTGGAGCGCTTACCAGGCCGCCGGTGGCACAGGTCTGAACGCTTTCACCAGCGATCTCATGACCGCCTATATCGTGACGCTTCCGAAGAACAAGATTGAACTTTTCATGTGGCTCGAAGCAGACCGTATGCAGAACGCCGTGCTGCGTGAGTTCTATTCTGAACGCATGGTCGTGCGCGAAGAACGCCGCATGCGCTACGACGACAAGCCGACAGGTCGATTCATCGAGACACTCAATTCCATGATTTACGAGGCTTTCCCGTACCGCGTGCCGACTATCGGCTGGCCAAGCGATATCATGAACTTGACGCGCGAAATGGCCGACGAACATTACCGCAAGTATTACAAGCCGCGCAACGCGATCCTTGTTTTGGCGGGCGACCTCGATACGACCGCGACAATGGAAATGGTCAAGAAATACTTTGGCCCGATTCCGACCGGCGAAGCATTCCCGCCGCTCACGATTCGCGACCCCGAACAGGCCGGCGAAAAGCGCCTGACCGTCACGCGCCCCGACGCACCCAACATGTATGCATTGACATTTAAGACTCCTGAAGTCGGCGACAGCATTCTTTATCCGCTCGACATTGCCGAAGGCGTCTTGAACGGCCGCTCCGGCAGACTCTACAAGCGCCTGGTACAAGAAGAAAAACTTGCCGTGAGCGTGAGTGCCAGCAACAGCCCGAACAAGTACATTTCGGAATTCGGTGTCACCGTGAACATGCGGCCAGATGCAGACCCAGCGAAAGTCGAAAAAATCGTGTGGGAAGAACTCGAAAAACTCAAGACCGAACCCGTGACCGAACGAGATTTTCAGAAGGTCAAGAACCGCGCCTACGCCGGGCTCGTACGCAGCCTGACCGATATGGAAAATGTGGCGACCATGCTCGCCTGGTACGAAATGTTCGGCGATTACCGCCTCTTCTTAAATTGGGCGGAGCAACTCAACAAAGTCACGGCAGCAGACGTTCAAGCTGCAGCACAGAAGACCTTCGTGAAGGAAAAGTCTGTCGCAGGTTTTCTTCTTAAAAAATAAATTTCACTAAAAACACAAGCAAATAAGCCGGACCTCGTCCGGCATATCATTACTGTGCGAACTTCGCAATTTCTTGCCCGATTTCGCGGGCTTTTTGCGGATTTTCGTTGTAGATGGCGTCAATCTTTTGGCAGCCCAGTTCTAGCAGTTTGCGAGCCATTGACGAATCACGCTTCTCGCGCAAGTCACGGAGTGCAAGGTCTATCAGCTTGACATCAGCCTGAACCGGATAGCCCTTCATAAATTCGTAGAACAGCTTAATTTGTTCGTTATACTGTTCTTCAGTTTCAAGCGCAAGCAAGAACGGAATCACGCGCGTATTCAGGAGCTTGCCTAAATCGCCCATGAAGGTGTTCAATGTAAGCCCCTTCGGGAACAATTCTTCGGAATCATTCTGCAAGTCTTCGGTATCCATGAATGCGCCCGACTCGATTTGTTCCAAAGCATCGTTCAAGAAATCCATTTCTTTTTTGCGAGCCTGTTCGCGAAAACGCGCCTGGTAATAAATCGGGAGCGTCGTGAGGCAAAAGTGAGCTTGCCCCGCACCAATGAACTCACCGATGTAATAGATATCGGCATCCTCGGCGAGAATGTCTTCTTCGCGGGTAAAGTTACCGATTTTCGCCGGAATCGGGATGACTTCCATACTCGAAAGTTCATGCAGGCGTTCGCGCATCTGTTCCACATCCATATCGGACGGGAGTTCCACGCCATCGGCCTGCATCGATTCCAGCATGTCGTTGATTTTGTCATCGACAGCTCGGTCAAGCGCCTTCTTGCTAGGTACGCGCGGTGAGAACATACGGAAATCACCTTCCAGCGCCAAGAGCCCGTTCTTGATCATGTCATCAAACGGTGTGCCGCTATCCCGTTCATCGGGGTTCGGCAAAATCTTGGCGTAGGCAATCATGCGCCCGCACAGGTTGTCGTCATTTCCTTTTTTCTGTTCAATACCTAACATACAGGGAGCAATATAGTAAAAGTAGGAAGTGTGGGGTGTGAAGTGTGAAGTGCGGGGTGTGAAGTGTGAGTTTTATAAAAAAGGAATTAAGAAGGTCATCCTGGAGCGTAGCGACGGGATCCAGTACTGGATTCCCTTCCTTCGGTCGAGAATGACTGATTCGAAGAATCCAGGGATGAGCACTACTTCACGCGGATGATTTGCTGGCGGAGCAGGGATCCGTCGCCACGCTGCAGCAAGTACACACCCGGCGCCAAATTTTCGGTGCTTACGGTCGAGCCCGGGGATTCGCGAATCAGCTGCCCCGTCAAGGTAAACAGGCGCACGCGAGTTGTCGGGACCAGTTGCAGACTCGGTGCAGCAATTCCACGAACGGATGTGGTTTCGTCCGCCTTGACCAAAATCAATTCCAGCTGATCAAGATTAGGGCCATCGTTGCCGCCAATCGTCGCAAAGGTAAAGTAACCCGCTCCGGCGGAAAGTTTCGTCTTGAACGAAAGGGTTTCCCAAGTCGTCCAGTTTGTAGTCGCCTCGAAGGTCATTGTTTCGGCGCTCTTGCAACCGTCAATTCCAGCGGGACAAACCCCTGGACCAGCCGCCGCAAGGCTACGCGCCTTGCCGCTGCCATTTGCATAGCGCACGACAACTTCATATTCGCCACCCACTTCGGCATAAACCGGAACCTGCACCATGCTCAAGTCGCCTGCACCAAAGTTCACAAAGCCGTTTCCGTTAAACCCTGCATTGTTGCTTTCTGCAGCGGCATTTGTAATGATACCGTCTTCCACCTGGAACACAGTCGTTCCCTCTGCCGCAAAGCTCGGGATAAGTTCAATGTCACCTGTCGCAACGATTTCAACTGCAGCCTTGCTTGCGTCAATGTCCGCAGCGCTCTTGCCGCTCCAGCCCGCAAAAGTCCAGCCTTCATTCGGCTTGGCCGTAAATGTCGCCGTTTTCCCTTCAGCAACCTTGCTGCCCGAAAGCGAGGATTCCACCTTGCCACCGATGGCATCGCCAAGAGTCACCTTATAGTAAGTCACATTCGCGTCGACTGTTGCGACTTCGTTGGAATACGCGCCGAGGCCGCCCATGCTGTTCGCAGCACGCACCGAAATCTTGGACCCCGTTGCAACGCCATCAAGCGAGAAACTCGGCGTAACCACATTCGCCTTGTACTTGCCATTCACGAAGACCACCCAAGCGCGAGCGTTATCGTCGTCGGCCCACACAATTTCGGCCCCTTCCTGCTCAATTTTCGGAGCATTCACCTGTGCCGTCAATTTGGTCGGGTCCCAGTTGTCACTACCCTTGAGCACGTTCTGGAGTGTGTACTTGGCGGCATCGTTTGCATTCCACACCGTCTTGAGCGTGGTCGCCGTCGAAGCGTCCTTGCCGCCATTAAAATAGGTCTTGCGCTGGCTTGTGTTGACTGCACCGCCGCTAGCATTTTTACTGTTGTACTCGCCGAACACAACGGGTGCGGAGTTCATGTCGGGCCCCCAGCCTTCGGCCTTGGGTTCCGCCACCATCTTTGTATTCAAGAAAACCGTTTTGGCGCGAGCCCACGAACGGCCGAGATAGAAAGTCTTGTTAAAGCTGTTGTTCGTCACGGTTATTGTCGTGTTGTTGAACACGTAGCCCCAATCGGTATTGTTCTGCGAGGCGGTAATGTAGCCACCGCTACGGCGCATCACCAGGTTCGTGCCTTCAAAAAACACGTCGCCGTCACCGCAAATAAAGTCGACCGTACCTTCGATTTGGCCATTTTCCCAGTAGCTGCGGCCCTTCTTGTTGTTGTTCAACTTGGTGTAGTAGGTATCCTGCGTACTCAGGAGCTTTACGTTCTTGTATACAAGCTTGTCGCCCACCGTCATGAGCGCATCGTGGCGGCAGGCGCTGCCGCAGTTGGCTTCGTTCCCGTAGTTCGCCTTGTTGTAAAGCGTAATGTCTTGCATGTACACGCTGTTCGCGCTCACCTTGAGTGTCGCGGTCACGCTGATGCCTTCGTTAATGGACTTGTTGTAAAGAACCGTCTTGTCGGCGCTCTGGCCCACGAGCGAAGTATTCGACGCCGTGAAAGTCGTCATCTGGTTGCTGTCGCCGGTAAGGCTTCCGATGTTGTATTCGCCATCGGGGAAGAAGATAACGAAATGGTTCGATTCGCTCGCGCCCGAAGACGCAGCCTTGCTCATGGCCGCCTTAAAATCGCCATCGACACCGACCACGAAATCAATCTTCTTTTTTTCGACAGCGGAGGAAGAAATAGCGAGACCTAAAGTCGCAAGTAGACAGATTTTTGATGTAACACCATTCAACATAAAACCATTCCTTTCTTCCTTGTCATGCCGGGCTTGACCCGGCATCTCCTTTTCTACTAAAGGGCGCTACCTCTTTCCATTCACTTTAAACACTTTCCCGTTCGCTTTTTTCAGGTAAACGCCTGCGGCGTTGTCACGGCTACCGAAATCTACATAGTAGCGGGCGGCAGCATTTGCCGGAACAGCCTGCACGGCGCGGGTCCCGATCACGGTCGTTCCACCGATATCTTTTTCGCCGGCGTACAAGTCGGCACTCATCCAGCCGATAAAATCGATGTTTGCCATGCCTTCGCTACCCGTACTTGTAAACTTGAGTTCGCTGTAACCCTTTTCGAGCGGCACCTTAATGGTTTGCGCCTCCCAAGTGGTCCAGCCGCCAGTAGAGCCCATGCTCGCCCCTTGAACGACAAGCGCATCGCCCACATAGATGTCGTAGCCGCGAGCACCCGAGCCGCCATTTGCAAAGCGGATCGTCAAATCGTATTCGCCCGCCTTTGCAGCGGTCACGCCGTAAGTTACGTAGCTACCCGTTTCGTTGTCTACATTGGCGTAGCCCTCGCCCACAAAGCCCGTATTCGTCGTTTCCTTGGCACCCTTGATGTCCACGAAATTCACGCCATCGATGAATGTCTTGCAGGTATCGCTCCCGCACATGGCCGCCGGAGGAGGCGGTTCCACATAAGTACCCGTCGCCTTTTCGAGCGCTTCCAAATATGCGGCTTCCGTCGAAAGGATTGCGCTGCCGTAGTCGCCCGCCCACTGGTAACCCGTGCGGCGTTCCTCGCTAATTTTCATAAAGTCCTGCGTCTTGGTACTGGCTCCGTCGCGGTCGCAGAAAAAGTAGTCGTCGCTATTCACTTCGTAAAAGCGGAACCACAGCGAAGAGCCCGACTTGTCTACAACGCCGGCCGTCTTGCTAAAGGCCTTGTCTTTCAACCTGTTTTTCTTGTACCAGGCAATGGCGCCCTTGACCGCATTCTGGATTGCTTCGGTCTGTTTAGGCCAGTTCATCAGGAACCACACTACGCCCATGGATTCGTTGCCGGACTTACTCGGGAGTTCGTAGGCGCGGGCACCTACCGGAGCGAGGCTGTTCGTGTCATGCTGGGCGCACCACACCGTCAAATTTCCGTTGTTCACAATCTGCGCCTTGAGCAGGTAATCAATCGCCTTGTCCATCGCCCCTTGCATCTTGCTGCGAGTCGCCTCGTCAATGATGTCGGAATCAAACGGAGACGTCTTGTTTGCAATATCCATCATGGTGACCATTGCACGAATCATGGCGTTGTCGTTCAGCGTAATTTGGTCCGAATAGTTCCCGCGCTTGGGCCACACCTGCGGAAGCCCACCCTTGGAACGCTGCATGGTCAGTAAAAAGTTCACCGCTTTGTTGAAGCTCGTCTTGAAAGCGACCTTGTAATTGTTGTTGGTCGTCTCCTTGTAACGCACTGCCAGCAAGCGCATTTCTTGAATAGTCGCGTTGTTGTCGATCGTGCCGAGGTCGCCACCATCCTTGGCGCGCCATTCCGACTTTTGTCCGCCGGAGTAGGCGCTCTTGTACTTGTCGGCCATGGCCTTGTAAAAACCGCCGTTTGCAATCTGCCACGTGGTCATATTGTAGGTGTACTGGTCGATATCCATACCAGACGCAGCTTTAGTCAACTCCGAATAACCGCGGTAAGAATTAATCTTCGAAACAGCCGTCGAAGGGGGAACATAATCCGCCGCAAACGACGACACGGCAAACGCCAATCCGAACGCGCCCATTACCGGCGCCGAACATTTCCAAACACTCATAAAAACCTCATCCCGCGAAACCGCGCAAATTCTTTTCTAAATCTATGTTATTTTCAGGAAAAGCGGTAATTACAAAAATATTTCTGTCTACATTTTAAGCCAAAAATCAGCCATAAACAACGATGTTTCCCAATTTTTTACACGAATAGAAGTCCACGATTAAAGACGCAAGGCGAAAGAAGATAAGTCGTTGAGCGAACATTCGTCGGGCAAAGCCCGAGGCCATGTGAGCGAACCTATGAATTTTCTATCTTTGTTCCTGTATGAATACCAAGATTTACTATACTCTTACCGACGAGTCGCCTTTTTTGGCAACACAGTCCCTGCTTCCTATTGTCCGCGGTTTCGCAAAGGCCGCCGACATCGATGTCGAAACCAAGAACATCTCCCTGCCGGGCCGCATCTTGGCCGCTTTCGGCAAGGCGAGCGACGACCTGGATTTCCTGGGTAAGCTCACGCTGGACCCGAGCGCAAACATCATCAAGTTGCCGAACATTTCTGCTTCGGTGCCGCAGCTCAAGGCCGCTATTGCAGAGCTCCAGAAGAACGGTTTCGATGTGCCCGACTATCCGGATGCTCCGGCGAATGACGAAGAAAAGGCCATCCGCGCCAAGTACGACAAGGTGAAGGGTTCCGCCGTAAACCCGGTGCTGCGTCAGGGCAACTCCGACCGCCGCGCACCCAAGGCGGTGAAGAACTACGCCCGCAACAATCCGCATAGCAACGGCGTGTGGAACGAATCGGTGAAGACCCATGTTTCCAGCATGTCCGCGAACGACTTCTACGGCAACGAAAAGTCCATCACGCTTGCGAAGGCCGACACGTTCAAGATTGAATTTGTCGATGAATCCGGTGTCGTCACGGAACTGCGTGCAGCCAAGCCGCTTTTGGAAGGTGAAATTCTCGATGCCACCGTGATGCGCATGGCCGCCCTCGAAAAGTTCATCGCCGAACAGATGGCCGACGCAAAGGCGAAGGGCGTGCTGTTCTCGGTGCACCTGAAGGCCACCATGATGAAGGTTTCTGACCCGGTGCTGTTCGGTGCATTCGTGCGCGTGTTTTTCAAGGACGTATTCGTGAAGTACGCCGACCTGTTCAAGGAACTCGGTATTGACGCGAACAATGGTCTCGGCGACTTGTACAAGCGCCTGGAAGGCAACGCCAAGGAAGCTGAAGTCAAAGCAGCTATTGACGCGGCACTCGCTGCGGGCCCGGATCTCGCCATGGTCGATTCCGCAAAGGGCATTACGAATTTGCACGTACCTAGCGACATCATCATCGACGCTTCGATGCCCGCGATGATCCGCAACTCCGGCTGCATGTGGAACAAGGAAGGCAAGCTGCAAGAAGTCAAGGCCTGCATTCCGGACCGTTGCTACGCAGGAATCTACGATGCCACTATTGAATTCTGCAAGAAGAACGGCGCCTTCGACCCGAAAACGATGGGCACGGTACCGAACGTCGGCCTTATGGCCCAAGGCGCCGAAGAGTACGGCAGCCACGACAAGACCTTTATCGCTAAGGGTAAGGGCGTCATCCGCGCCGTGAATGCAAACGGCGAAGTGCTGTTGCAACAGGATGTGGAAGCTGGCGACATCTACCGTATGTGCCAGGCGAAAGACGCCCCCATCCGCGACTGGGTCAAGCTCGCCGTCACGCGCGCCCGTGTGAGCAACACGCCGGCCATTTTCTGGCTCGACCCGCAGCGCGCCCATGACCGCGAAATCCAGAAGAAGGTGGAAGTTTATCTGAAGGACCACGACCTCTCCGGTCTCAGCATCAAGATCATGAGCCCGAAGGACGCCATCGTGGAAACGATGACCCGCGCAAAGGCCGGTCTCGATACCATCAGTGTCACGGGCAACGTGATGCGCGACTACCTCACCGATCTTTTCCCGATTCTCGAAGTCGGAACCTCCGCCAAGATGCTCAGCATCGTGCCGCTCATGGCTGGCGGCGGACTCTTCGAAACGGGTGCAGGCGGCTCCGCTCCCAAGCAGGTGCAGCAATTCCTCGCCGAAAATTACCTCCGCTGGGATTCCCTCGGCGAATACTTCGCACTGGTGCCCGCCTTCGAACAGGTCGCCTCGACAACCGGTAACGCCAAGGCTAAAGTCCTTGCCGACACGCTCGACGAGGCGAACGGGAAAATTCTCGAATTCAACCGCACGCCGGCCCGCAAGATTGGCGAACTCGACAACCGCGGCTCACACTTCTACCTCGCACTCTACTGGTCGCAGGCCCTCGCCGCCCAGAAGGACGACGCGGAACTTGCTGCCAAGTTCGCCCCGGTCGCCAAGACCCTCGCCGAAAACGAGCAGAAGATTGTCGCCGCGTTTGCCGCCGAGCAAGGCAAGCCCGCCGACATCGGTGGCTATTACCTGCCAAAGCCGGAACTTCTGAAGAAGTGGCTCCGCCCAGTTGCAGAATTCAACGCCGTCATCGACGCCCTGTAATTTACGCACCGCAAGCGGCTCGCAAAAACCGATGCATTATAATAGACGCCTCCGTTACGGAGGCGTTCTTCTTTATGCAAAAAAAGAACCCCGAAATGAATCGGGGCTCCTGAAACCTGGTTTCAAACAAGCTAATTAGAGCTTACTTTGCTTCGGAGGGTTCATCCTTGATAGCGAGCAGGCGTTCGTTGATGTTCTTCGAGACGCCCTTTTCGGCATACTTGGCAGCCACTTCCACAGCCTTTTCGATAGCGAGAGCATCGGAACGACCGTGAGCGATAATGCCGGTACCATTCAGGCCGAGCAGCAAGGCGCCACCCGTCATGCGGTAGTCCCACATTTCGTCAAAACGACGACCATTCGGGGTATCAATGACACCGAACATCTTCTTGTGCAGTTCGTAGAAACCTTCGAGCATCTTCAGGACAACGTTGCCCGTAAAGCCGGAGGTCACCACCACGTCGGCCACGCCTTCGATAAGCGTTTCGCCTTCGATGTTACCGATAAAGTTCACCGGAGCGGACTTCAGCAACTGGTGAGCTTCCTGCAGCACAGCCGGGCCCTTGTGTTCTTCTTCGCCCATATTGAGGAGGCCAACCTTCGGCTTTTCGTAACCGAAGTAGGTCTCGGCGAAAGCGGAACCTGCAATGGCGAAATCCACCAGGGTAGCGGCGCGTTCGTCGACGTTGGCACCGGCATCGACCAAGATGATCGGGCGGTCAGCAGTCGGAATCACGCAGCCGATAGGCGGACGGCTGAATTTGTCTGTAGTACGGCCAAGAAGCATAAGGCAGCTAGCCATCATGGCGCCAGAATTACCGGCACTCACGGAAGCATCTACCATGCCCTTCTTCTGCAGGGCGACGCAAGTCACCAAGCCGGAATGGGGCTTCTTCTTGAGGACTTCGACAGGATGTTCGTCCATGGCCACAGGATCCGGTGCATCGACCACGGAAATGCCTTTGCCAGCATAGCCAAGCTTTTCGAGCTTAGCCTTGACCTCGGCCTCCGGTCCGCACAGAACCACGTGGAGGTTAGCATTCTTGTTGACGGCGTTAACCGCACCTTCAATCACTACGTCCGGGGCGAAATCGCCACCGAGAGCATCAAGAGCAACTTTAACCATGGACATCTCCTTACAACAGTAGAACCGTTAATTAGGCTTCGGCATCCTTCATGTTGATCACTTCGACACCATTGTAGTAGCCGCAAACCGGGCACACGCGGTGCGGACGCTTCACGGAACCGCAATGATCGCAGGTAGCCATAGCGGGCACTTCCATCTTCCAGTGGGTGCGGCGCTTGTCACGACGGGCGGTCGAGGTTTTTCTTTTAGGTACTGCCATTTTTAACTCCTATTTTCCATTTTGCTCTTAAGAGCCTTGAGTTTTTCCCAACGGGGATCCATAGGCTTGTCGCCCGAGTCTCCACCGTCGGCTTGATTGTTTGTTACAAAGATAAAATCTTCGTCAGGATTTTTCACGGGTGCGACTGGTTCTTGCAATATAACCAGCTGTCGGATGCACTCGGAAACATCTACGAAGCTCTGCCCCTGGGGAATCTGGTAGGCAAAAACGTCAACATCGTCTTCGTCCAGTTCCTGTTTGGCCACCTGGGAACGCGTCACCTCAATCACGACTTCGGTCGTAAAGGGGCGATCGAACTGCTCCAGGGTGCGGGAGCAGGTCAGAGTTTGCACTCCGGAGACAGAACCTGTCACAAGGCACTTGTTTTCGCCTTCGGGGCTTACCAACACCTCGGCTACCAGGTCGCCCTTGAGGTGCAGTTCGTCGAAAATCTCGGGGGCATCGGAGCGGGACCAGACCACCCGGCGGTCTTCGGAATCAACAAGTTTTTGTGCAATATCTAGTCTCAAAGTAACCCAAATTTAGTAAAAAACGTAAAACGAGTCAAATTACAAAAAGCTTCAGTCCTTATAAATCTATCTTTCGCCTCAAGAAAGGAGTTTTTCTACCCGAACAGCTTTATGGATTCCGACGGAAACGACTCCGTCACCGTACTCGTGAACCTGAGCGAAACGGAAGCTACTTACGACAGCACAATCGTAGTAGGCAGCAAGCTGATCGTCTCGAATTACGGCGATACGGAACCCGGGAAAATGCGGTCCCTCGAAGCTGTTATATTCGAAAAATAGAGATTGCCGCGCAAGCGAATGATATTCCAATTTGGATTATTCCAGATTGGAATATTGTTTTTGCAGTTTATTTTCATAAAAATGGGCCTTTTTCAATTTTTGCAAATATATTATCTATAAAATGTTCAAATAAAAAAAGGAACACTTATGTCTAGTGCAAACTCCAACCTCAGGCACATCGTCCTGATTACCCTATCCGCAGCGATTGGCGGATTTCTGTTCGGCTTCGACTCATCTGTGATTAACGGTGCAAACGGAGCTTTGAAAACCCATTTTAATGCCAGCGACTATCAGCTTGCCTGGGCCGTTTCGCTAGCCCTGATCGGCGCAGCCATCGGTGCATATTTTGCAGGACGTTTGGCAGATATGTTCGGACGTGTCCGCTGTATGCTTGCCGCATCCGGGCTGTTCTTAGTAAGCGCTATCGGTTCAGGCATTCCGTTCGGCATCCCTGACTTTATCATGTGGCGCGTGATTGGCGGTGTTGGTATCGGCGTGGCCTCTATTATCGCCCCAATCTACATTGCAGAAACTGCTCCGGCACATTTGCGCGGACGTTTGGGTTCAATGCAACAGTTTGCCATCGTGATTGGTATTTTCGTTGCACTCCTCTCGAACTATGTGATTGTTCGTTTAGCAGGTTCCGCAAACAACGCTTTCTTTGGAAGTTTCAAGGCATGGCAGGTCATGTTCTGGGTCGAAATCATCCCGGCAGCCCTTTACGGCATTGCAGCTTGGAAGCTTCCCGAATCACCGCGCTACCTTGTGCATAAGGGACGCCTAGAGGAAGCAAAGGAAGTCCTCGCCAAGATCGATTCTGAAGGTGTCGATAAAGAAATCGAATCTATTCACGAGACCTTCAAAAACGAAAAGCCCGCAAAGCTCGCCGACCTCTTTGAAATGGTTGGAGGAAAGAAGAGAATCGCTCCGATTGTATGGGCAGGCCTTGGACTAGCCATCTTACAGCAACTTGTGGGCATCAACGTCATCTTCTATTATGGCACCATGCTGTGGCAGAGTGTCGGTTTCGGAGAAAGCGACGCCTTCTTCACGAGCGTGATTTCGAGCGGCGTGAACCTGGTGATGACTATTGTCGCCATTATGCTTATCGATAAAATCGGCCGTAAGCCATTGCTTCTTATTGGTAGTATCGGCATGGCGATAACCCTTGGAACGCTTACCGCATGCTTCATGAGCGCCAATGTCGACGGAAGTCTCCCCAAAGCAGCGGGCGTCATCGCCTTGATTGCCGCAAACCTGTACGTGACCTTCTTTGCAGCAACATGGGGCCCTGTCATGTGGGTGATGCTCGGCGAAATGTTCAACAACCGCATCCGTGCCGTGGCTATCGCCATTTGCGGACTTGCCCAGTGGACAGCCAACTTCATCGTCACTTGGAGCTTCCCGGTACTTACGGGTAAAGACGGCATCGGCGTCGGCCCGACATACATGATATACACCTTCTTCGCTGCGTTCAGCATCTTCTTCGTGGCAAAGTTCATCAAGGAAACGAAGGGCAAGGTACTCGAAGAGATGTAGTTTTTTACTCCTACACACAGAAAGACCTCCGATTCATTCGGAGGCCTTTTTTGCAGAACGCTTATTTGGTTGGCGGCGCGGCGGAAGAGGCTGCCTGCTGTTTCGCCTTCTGCTTTTTGCGACGCCACACCTTGAATTCGCTATAGAGCGTGCTCACAGTGTAAATAAAGAGTAGCAAAAGAATCGTATTTTTCGGACGGTTCAAGTTGCAAATGCCCCAGGCGATCGTGATGAGGGGCAAGTGGATCAGATACGGGTAGAAGGACGCACGACCAATCTTGCGAACGATACCAATACAGAAGAAACGAGCCATGAAGCCCTCTCCCGTGAGGAGCGAGACCAGGAACAGCCCGTACAACATAATCGGGAGCGAATGGTGGAAGAAATAGTTGAAGCCGGGGTTCAGTTCCGGACGCATCAGGAAAAGGCTCCCGTAGATAGCGGCAAGCATCAGGAACTGCGCGGCACCGCTCATGAATCTCCGTTTCAAGAAATCGAAATGACCTTCCTTGAAGAGTCTGAAAAGCACCATGCCAAACAGGTATTCAAAGATTCGCACCGGCGCAAAAATGTGGAAAAAGCGGTACTTGGCATCGTAGCTATCGAACCAAAGGTTATCAGAGAGGCCGAAGAAAACCGCCCACAGAATACCCGGAATAAAGAGCGTTCCGAAAAGCACCCAGAGCGTACGATTACTTTGTCTAAACAACCAGCGGCTAAACCAGGGGGTCACCGCATAGCACACGAAAAAACTTGTGAGCGACCACGAAGGTTCATTCAGTTTCATGCCCAAATCAGGGACAATGGACCAGGTGAGCGAAAGGTGCAAGAAAAGGCTCCGCCACGGGTGAGTCATCTTGGCGAGGCCCGCCGCAGCGCAGTCCCCTATTTCGTTTAAGGCGGGCAAGTGCGAGTAACCGCTGAACTTGAAGACAAGCACAACGAACATCAGGAGTGTCATGAAGAAATGCAGACGGTAAAGCTTCGCGATTCGCGCAAACATAAAGGGGACTACCGGAATGCGGCGTTCCGGATCGCTAAACTTACTCGCAAAAAGGAAACCTGCAAGCACGTAGAAGATACCCGCCGCAAAGGCAGGCGCATTGATAATCGGCATAACCCACTTGAAGTCCGCCATGTAGGCGAGCGCAGAGGAACTACCCAAGTGAAGCATCACGATGTTGATGCTTGCCAAAAGACGAAGACCATCTAACGCAGGGAAATAATTTGGTTTAGCGGAGGTCATTTTTCAACATCCTTTTGCATCTTGCTCTGTTGTCTAATGCGGGCGAGGGCCTTGGAGCGGCGGCGGGCGGTTTCTTGGAGGTCCACGTTTTCGTCGTATTCGTCGACAATTTCGCGGCCGAGGATTTCTTCGAGCACATCTTCGAGGCTCACGATGCCAGCGATTGCACCCCACTCATCGACAACACCCACGATATGTCCACGCTGCTTTAAAAAACGGAGAAGCAGCTTGTCCAAGGTAAGGCTGTCAGGGATAAGCTGCAACGGACGCATCATCTGCCGAAGCTTCACGTCACGCAGCCCTTCGGCGAGCTTGTTGTAGGCATCGCGGCGAAGAACGATTCCAATCCAGTTGTCCTTCCCCTTTTCGTAAAGCGGCACGCGGGAGAACGGCCAGTTACCGCGTTCATCCAAGGTTTCGCCGATTGTAGAATCCGCCTTGAGCGAAAATACCACCTGACGGGGCGTCATCACCTTGCGCACCGGCACCGATTTCAGCGACAGAATGTTCTTGATGACCAAGGACTGCTGACGGTCAATCACGTCCTCGCGGAGACCAAGGCTCACGAGACTGTTGATATCGTCGATGCTCACATCCTTCTTGTCTTCCTTTTCACGGGTCCAATGCTTGGTGAGCGTAAGGCAGAGCCAAATGACCCCTGTCCAGGAAAGAACGATGGTGATGTAGTAGAACGGAACGGCCACCAGGGGCGCCACAACCTTCGCCTGCTTGACGCCCAAAGTCTTCGGGGTAATTTCACCAAACAGCAAAATCAAAATTGTCAGAACAATCGGAAGTGACACCTGTCCAATCGGCGGCAGGTTCTTCACGGCAAGCGCCGTCGCCAAGGACGCGCCCACGGTATTCGCAATCGTATTCACCACCAGCACCGAAGCGATGTAGCGGTCAATGTTTTCCTTCACGTGCACCATGTAGCGCGCGGTAAACTTTTTATGTTTCTGCAAAAACTCGATGATCGCAGGCGGGACACTATAGAACGACGCCTCCGTCACGGAGCAGAACGCCGAGATCGTAAGGCAGCCAAGAACAGTCAAGACAATATAAAGCATTATTCAACACCCAGTAACGACGATTCAAACAAGGCCGGTTCAATCGCCCAAAGTTGCGGACGACCCAGGTCATAAAGGTAGTCCGCCCAATCCGAGAAATCCGTCAGGGCTTTTGCGCCAAACATAGCACCAAACGAAGGTAACGTAAACGAATTTCCCGAACCAAGCACCATCAGATCCACGTCGGTCGATTCGCCGATATGCGCCAACTGTTTTGCCACGGCAATCGCATCGTCAATGCCGCCGAGATCATGCACCAGGCCAGCCTGAAGCGCCTTGACGCCTATCATCACACGGCCGCCGCCGTACGCCGTATCGACAGTTGCCTGCGGGATTCCCGTAGCCTTCGCGACGACACCCGTAAAGCGATCGTAGAATTCATCCATGTACTGCTGCAACGCCGCCTTTTCTGCATCGCTCCAGGGACGCGTAAAAGTCGTCGCATCCGCATATTCATGCGTCTTGACCGTTTCGGCCTTAAGTCCAATTTTCGACATCAGCCCAGAGACATCAATCTTGCCGCCATAAATGCCGATGCTTCCGACAATTGCCATGGGTTCCGCCAGAATCCGGTCACCCGCACAGGCGATGTAGTAGCCGCCCGACGCACCCATGTAGCCGATGCTCGAAACCACGGGAATTCCCTGTTCGCTCACATGGCGGAGCGCCGCCCAAATCTTGTCCGAAGCGATTGCGGAGCCGCCCGGCGAAGAAATGCGAACGATCAACGCCTCGGCCCCCGTCGCGGGCAACTTGCGGAGCGATTCCAGAACGGAGCGTTCCATACGCGAATCAATTGTCCCGTCGATATTCAGGAGCGCGACCGATGCACGGCGGCTCCAGCTCTCGTTGAAAATCCGCTTGTCCGTCGGACGCCAGGTACGGAAAGACGCCTGCGGGTAATCGATACCGAAGAAGGTCTTAAGCGCATAGGAAGGAACCTGATCGAGGTAAAGCAGCGTATCGACGAGGCCCGCGCGCTTTGCGGCAGACGCCGTCACTAGCGGCTGCTTCGCCAGGGAATCCAGATGCGCATAAGCCTGACTCAACGCTGCATCAGACGCCTTGGCGCCTCCCGCATGACGCATCGAAATGTAGGTCTGCAAAGCCGTCCACAAATCCGTATAAAGCGAATCCAGGTTGGAACGGGATTCCGCCGACATCGAATCAGCCACATAAGGTTCCACCGCCGACTTGTACTTGCCATGACGCAGGAATTCCACCTTCACACCGAGCTTGTCAAAAAGCCCCTTGTAAAAGAGAACGTTCCCGCCGAGGCCACGCCAGTTCATGTGCGCCGAAGGCTCCACCACAATGCGGTCCACATGTGCAGACGCCAGCAGCACCGCAGGGCGAATATCATCCATATAGGCAATCACCTTGCCGCCACGGGCCTTGAGCTTTTGCACGTAGCGGTCGATTTCGCTCGAAATACCGATGTTGCCCTTGTACCCTGAAAAGTCAAGAATCACAAGTCCCGATGCAGGATCACGCAGCATGTGTTCAAATAAGTTGCGGACATGCCAGAGGTAGATGGAATTCTTGCGGAAAAAGGCGAATTCGTCTTCGGTCTCGGAAACTTCCATATCGAGCGGAACGCGAATAATCTGCGCACTCAACGATGCATCCGGATTACGGGCGCTGTGGTAGCCCCATGCGGCACCCTTCGGCAACAGGTCATCGTAGACATGCACCGCGACATTGTTGTAACCGCCAAGCGACATCGAGAAAGTCAGCCGATATTCATCGTCTCCATAAATCGGAATGCGGAGTCCCCAGCGGGCACCGTACATTCCCAACTCCACCAGCAAACGATGATTCTCGAAATCTTCCACATCGTAGCTCACGCTCATCAAAGGACCGAAACGAACCGTCGCACCCAAGTTCTGTATACGGTCGGGAGCCTGCGGCCCCGTATAAAGCACATTGTCGCAGGAATAGCCCACAGAAAGGAACCTGAACGGGCGAATCATCACACCGAGATCAACGCCCCATTCGGTGCCAGTAAAGTCAGCGCTGCGGAGAGCCGTGACGCGTTCACCGACAAAGATGCTGCGGTTCCACAAGTCGTTACCATGCGTGAGACTCCAGCGGGACAAATCCAAATGATCTGGCCCCTGCGTGTAATCGAATCCCGCCGCCCAATGGTCCAGATTTCCACCGACGCGGAAGCTCTTGATGCCATCATCGTAATCGTAACTGACCAGGGCGCCCTTGGAATCAAAGGCCGTTAGCCCAGCCGGGTTGCCCCAAATGCCATGTTCATTTTCGAGCGAGACAAACCCCGATTCACCGGGAATATAGGCGAAGGCAAGCGCCGCACAGAACAGGACAAACGCGGGCACAATCTTATTTTGCATCAATTTCATTCGCTCTCCCCTTTTTATACACTTCATCAATCAAAGAAACCATTATGACCGCTTGGCAGGCATCGTAAATGCTACCATACCAATCGTATTCGGGATCTTTTGCCGTATTCTTATAAGAGTTCAAATAATTTAGAAAAGCCTGATGTTCCTTTTGCAATGCATACGCCGGATTGCCATTGCGATAGGCACCCAAGTCCAATGTTACGGAACGGCCGTTCATCGAAATTTCTACCATGCGGGAGTCAGAAGCACAATTACGGTCTGCTATAAATTCAGCCGTCAACGTTCTCAAGTCATAGAAAGCATGGACACGGTCTTCCGACAATTCTTCGCAACGGAAAGACCTGTACATCATCGCGTTCTTGTCGACAAAGAAACAAAGCAAGTCCATGTCGTGGATCATCAGGTCTAGCTCCACGGGGACATCGCGGTTACGCGGCGAAAACCCGTGCGTTCGCGTAAACTTGAAGCTCACTGGAGCGAAGTCCTGTTTCTGAAGGTACCAGAATTTCAGATAATCCTGCATCTCCTTGAAGAAATCGGTCTTCGTAAATTCTTCGATTGCGGGGTTATAACGTTCCGAATGGCCGACAAATACAAATGCGTTTTGCTCCAGCGCAAGCTTCTGGTATTCCATCGCAGCAAGTGCCGAAATTGACACAGGCTTTTCCACAAGGAGCGGAAGCTTTATTTCAATGCATTTCTTTACGTATTCATCATGCGCCACAGCAGGAGATGCAACGACCGCGAAATCGGGAGAAAGATTGCCTGCAACGATTTTTTTGAACAGGGCATCAGCCTCGGCTGTCGTGTCTGCGATTCCGACGAACCCAACACCATCTTCCTCGAACAGCCGCTTATGCCGCTGTCCCATGGTGCCGTTACCAATCAAGACCGCCTTATAGGAACAAGAACTTTGCATAGAGCCCTAATGTGTGTCCTGTTTCCATCCCGAACAGGTGCCCGCGATTCATCTCGTAGAAAAGGGCAATGCCAAGAGAGTTGCCGAACGAGGAAAAATAACGCGCCGCATCCACGCGCATCTTGTAGCCGCGATAAAGGTCGTCCATCTTGCGATACGGTTTCTGCAGACTCAAGTTTTCAGATTCCTGGATGCGCCAGCGGTACAGGAAAACGTAGTCAAATTTCCAGCCCGAATGGTCGTCGCGGTCCCACAGGAGCTTCCACGAAATCGACCCCTTGAGGCCAAGTTCGTCACCTGGCTGAAAATCGCGTTCTTCAAGGAAAGTAAAGTATTCCGCCGCAGCACCGAGCGCCATGTTCCGCGAGAATTCATAGAGGCCAAAAGGCGAAACGCCCAGCCGATGGAAACGGTTCACGCGGGAACCTTCGCGCGGCGGGAGCCTCCAGCTGACATCGACACCTGCAAACGGGAACGGCATCAGTTTCATGCCCAGGTACGATTCGTTGAGACCGTTCACCCGCAAGTTCACCATCTCATGAATCTGGTCATGTGCCATCGTATTCCACTCGTAACTCACGAGTCGGTAGGCAAAATCCCCGTAGATGCTAAAGCAATTGCAGGGCGCATACTCCCCCACCACATTGACATCGCCACTATAAACGTCATCGCGGAGTTCCGCAAGGGCGCCCAGCAGCACAAAACTTTCGGGAGCGCGCACCGGAGAAACCGTCTCGCGGGCAAATGTCGCGATAGACGCGAGCCCCAAAAGAAGCACAACTTTCAAAGTCTTTCGAATAAAAACAGACATCGGTTTATTTGACAAATTTAAAAAATTCTATCTTAGTAGCACCGAATAGTTACCGAGCCGCCCAAGGATTTTCCGATGACAAGACTTGTCCACTTCGACATTGCCAAAGCGATCGCCATCATTCTCGTTGTCATCGGCCACTATTACCCCGAAAACGCGCCCGGCTGGTACCTGGCGCTGCATTCCTGGATTTACACATTCCACATGCCTCTTTTCATGTTCGCCAGCGGCTACATCTATCTTTCCTTCAAGAAGGACGAAGGATACTTCACCTTTATCAAGAAAAAATTCAGGCGTCTGTTCGTTCCCTATATCATCGTCTCGATGATCATCATCTCGATCAAGCTACTGACACAGCGCAACATGTATGTTGAAAATCCTGTTACGCCAGAAACCTACATACAAATTCTATACCTTCCGGCAGCCGGTTACTTTTTGTGGTTCATCTGGTCACTTTTCACCTGTTTCTTGATTATCCCCTTCTTTAAGACAGAAAAAGCTAGGCTCGTCCTGCTTTTGATCTCCATCCTGCTACACTACGTATTTACTCTCGGAAGCATCGAGCTGTTTGCCATTAACGAAACTTCCCGCAACCTGCTCTGGTTCATGGTCGGCACCAGCGCCTGCGATTATGGAAGCATCGTTTTCTCGCACAAGTTCTGGGAAAAATACAAGAATATCCTGAAGATATTCTCAATTATCCTCTTTGTCGTCACAAGCATTCTATTCCTGCTTGAAACACCCTACACCAACGAAATCCTTGCATGGTTCGGAATAGCATCCACGATGTCAACATCCACCTGGATCGCCCATATCCGCGCAACAAGATACATTCAGCCCATCTTGATTGTCGGCTCCGCCAGTTACATCATCTATCTCTTCCACACGACATTCGAAGGGTTGGCCAAGTCCATCGTCCAGAAAGTTTCCTTTTTCGCAAACTCCGACACGGGATTTGTCATGGGAGCCCTTCTTTGCATTCTTGCAGGAATCGTCGGCCCCATCGTCTTATTCTACATCATCCGAAAATTTCAAATGACGCGAATGATTTTCGGCTTGAAATAGCGCCCCTATTTAGGTTTTATACGCGCACCCAATTGACCAGTTTCGACGACATCTTGTGAACCACCGTACTAAAGATGATCGTAAACGTCATCGTCAGAACGAGGAACACTCCACTCGACACCGTCGGGAACAAATACGAAATCGTCCGCATCATCAATTCATGCGACAAATAAATCTCGTAGGAAATGACGCCTAGGTGATTGACAACGGCATTCCCAAACCTTCTCTTCCGCGACAGGAACAATACAAAACTGACGATCGCAAAGCCTAGGACAATCTTTAAAAGATACTCCCCGTAGAACCACACCGTTTTATTCATCACATAGGCAATTCCCAGCACCAACGAAGACAGTCCCAAAACAACTGTTTTCGGCATCCATCGGGAACCAATGAAGTCGGCAATTTTTGAGAAGAATATGAAAAGCAACAGTCCCCAGACAAGTCCCATGCGCTCATAGCACCACCCCATTTCGGCAGAATTACTGGCATCCGGCGAAGACAGGTACAAGTAAAGGCTAGATGCCACAACTGCAACGGCCAAGACAACATGGCAGATAGAAGGTTTTATTTTGAACTTTTGCTGGCAGAACATGACTACAAAAAAGAGAATGCAATACTGCAGCAGGACCCACACATATCCCGGCATACTGATGAGGGACTTCAACAAAGAAAAATCGCGTCCTGAGCAAACATTGAACAGAACACAAAAGAGATTCACCAAAAAACATGGAATCAGCAAGCTCGCAAGACGGTTACGCCAAAAATGAGAGAGATACTTATCCGGTGAACGGTTCGCCGAAAACTGCATTCCATAAGCCGATATCATAAAGAACACCGTTACCGCCACAAAGCCAAAGCTCATCACCATTCTCTGGGCCGCGTTATGGTAAAGCTCCGGGACATGCACAAAGACGACAACGATGGCACTTACGCCCTTGAGGACTCCCGTAAAATTCTTGTCAAACGAGAACGGTCCCTCCTTGGGAACACTTTTCCACAAGACCGACGCAAACAAAAACGCAATCAGCAAAAAAGTCAATATCAGGTCAAGCTTCATTCTTCAGTCCTTAATTAAAATCGTACCGGTAAATAAAGTTAAGCTGGACACGGGTCCACTCAAAGCTTCCATGAACCGGTGTCGAAATTTCAGGATAGACACCCAAGCGTCCTACATCGAACAACATTCCCCCAAAAAAGCGACGTTCCACATTTCGGTAATCAGGCATATTCTTAAAGCCAGCATAGAAGCCTACATCCTCAAAGGGGAAACTTTGCAACTGGATAAGGTATCCATAATGGGTCCCGAGATCGCTATCATAAAACGGACGATACCGCGCCTTGATCTGGAAATAGGCTTGGGGAGCCCAAAGCAGGGACAGCTCCCCGCCATAGTCATAATAATCCATGTCGTACTGCATGCCACCATACAGAACATACCAGAGTTTCATCGACAGTGGCAGCGTGTATTCCGCAAAAAGGCCTAAACTTCCATGTTGCTGTTCAGGATCCTGATTGAACAGGGACTGCTCATAGGCAACCCCATACGAACCATGCTGAACACCTGCAAACAGGAAACGCTGATTACGCATTCCCATAAAGAACTGGTTATTGGCAAAGAGCAGTGTGGCCGAAACCATAAAAAAAATAACGACAGATTTTCTCATCTTAACACCTTCAGAACTTCCGAGGCTAAAATTTCTTGTCCTGCAATATTCGGATGCAAGCCGTCCTTAAACAAATCCATCCTAGCTTCATATTCATCTTGGGCAAACAACGGATACACATCCAAATACTCAAAGCGACCATTTAACGAATCCAGTCCTTTTTCCACACGATTATTCACATTGCGAATGACTTCATTCACACGCGAACTCTGCTGACGCTGAAAATTACGAGGAAGAATCGAAACAACGATTAACGGGTCTGCCTGGATTTTTTCGATTCGGGTATAAAACTTCTGCAAGAAAGCATTTCTTCTTTCTTCATCAAAAAATTCACTACTATTATTGGTTCCCATCAATATGACGGACGGTATTCCCCGACATTCTCGCAAATCCCAATCATCAAGATTCTGAATCTTTGCGCCATTTTTCGCATGTTTTAAGGGCATATACTGCGGGAAAAAGTATTCAAGATCCCACTGATAGGTAATTGAATCGCCTATAAAACAAACACGCGTGTCATCGTCATCATAATCACACGCCCACAAAAAAAGGATCCATGGGAAAAGCAGCCACTTTTTCATATTCGCAATCAACGCAAAATCTAGCAAAAAACATTCCGCGCAAAATTTTCTGCCGAAAGCACACCGCTCAATTTTTTAAATTTAAATTATGAGGATTCGGCTCGCTATAATACTATTCGGCTGTATAATCTGTTCCTGCGTATGGAACGATCCCGAGAGTACACCCGCCTACTTACCGATTGACGATTCGGAATACCCCTACGTAAGCTTGCCGCGACTTGTCATCGAGACCGAGGACTTCACGCAAATTCGCGACCGCGAAACCAAGATTCCCGCAAAGTTGCAGGTATACGGCAAGGACTCTCCCGAAAGCGACGTTCTTGAATTGACCATCAAGGGGCGCGGCAACTCCAGTTTTACGGGAATGCCCAAGCCCAGCTACAAAATTGAATTCGCAAAAAAACAGGAAATGTTCGGGATGCCCAAGGATAAAGACTGGGCACTTATCGCTAATTCCGCCGACAAGACACTCCTCAAGAACTTTATTACATATAAACTCGCAGGTTGGCTCGGCGACGAATACACGCCGAGAAGCACCTTCGTCGAACTGTATCTGAACAGGCAATACCAGGGAGTCTACCAACTGGTTGAAACGGTGAAAGTCGGCAAGGACCGCGTGGACATCCCCAAGGCAGACAGTTCCTTCTTGCTTGAAAGATGCCCCACCGAATTCGGCAAGGAACATTTTGTCGTTACCGAGAAGGGAACTACCTTCGGCATCAAGTACCCCAAGGATCCCGATTATTTTGACACCCAAATCATCAAGGGTGTCCTGAGTGAATTCGAGAATTTTCTAAAGGATGAAGACGACGACACACTTCAAAGCAACCATGAAATCACCGACTTCCTTGATTTCGAGGATTACCTGCGTTTCTACTGGATTCAGGAACTTTCAAAGAACCTGGACGGAGCCTTTAGGCGAAGCATTTATGTAACCTGGCAACGCGGGGAACCTATCCGGCTCGGCCCCGTATGGGATTTTGACGTCGCCTACGGAAACTGGGAAGTTGATTCCCTTCGCACCACCACCGATTGGTATATCCGTAATAGTGGATGGAACGGATACATTTTCAAGCGAGCTAAATATTGGCAAGCCGCCGTGGACTACTGGAAGGAGCACCGCGATTTTCTCGCCACCTTCCCCGATTCTATTTCAAAATACGCGGCAGAACTCGCCCCAGCCACCAAAAACGAATTCAAGCGTTGGCCTGTCCTCGAAAACACAGAGAACTGGACCTACAAGGAAGCCTACGACAGCTATGACGAAGCCATCGATTCGTTAAACAGCTGGATAAAGCAGCGCATGGAATGGATTGACAATCACTTGTAGGCAAGAAGTTTACGATATTCTTCTAAATACCGTAGAGCGGTATTACGGATATCATAATTCGCCATAACATGACGACGGCCCAACTCGACAGATTTTTCATTACGGCCGTTTTGTACAAACTCCGCAATTTTCTTGGCTAGATCTTCAGAATTTTGCGTTTCAAAAGTATAGCCGACAAGCCGATTCGACCCGCCGTCATTTACCGTCATAATTTCTACGGGACCCTCGATATTACTCGAAAGTACGGGGACCTTTGCAACCATTGCCTCGGCGACAGTCAATCCAAAACCTTCATAACGCGAAGGCTGAATAAATAAGTCAAAATTGCAGAGGTTTTCGTATATCCACTCACGAGGCTTATTGCCTTCAAATACCACGAGTTCATTGATTCCAAGGGTATTCGACATTTCCTGCAAGAGTTCTCGGCTCGAGCCGTCACCAATCAGGTGCATTTTAAAATTGAGAGGACACAAGTTTTTATTCTTTATTTCAGCAAGGGCTTTCAGAAGAATATCCTGGCCCTTCTGCTTGATATACAGTCGAGACACCTGTACAAAATGCAGCAAGCCATCATTGAAGAGCCCATTCCGCTCACAACGGACGCTTTCGCAACGGATTCCGTTTTCGACGAGGATCGTTTCCTTTCCTGCCTTTTCCCATTCTTCCTGGACCGCTTTAGAAATCGCGTAGCAGGCCCTAAAGTATTTCGATTCATTAAAATCATTCGTGGTATTATGAATCGTCCGGACCATTCTCCACTTCCCCAAAATGAGCCGCGCCATGTCATCATAATGGGCATGAACAATCTCAGGGCGAATCTTGAACAGGTAATAATTAACCTTTAGAAACGGAAGCGGATTCTTGCTCTTGACATTCCTTCCACAACAGTAAATACGGACTCTCTTATCTAGTCGGGCGACAATAGATTCGTCTATCATCTGGTTGACGACAATAAAGGAAATGTCATTATCCTCAACCTGCTGATTGACAATATCAACCAGCATATTCTCGATGCCGCCGTTAGAAAGGCCCCATAAAAGATGAACAATTTTCACAGGATAATCATTTCCTTATGGATTAGATCATTTCATCTTCATTTTTAGGTCAGATGTCGAAATACCCTTTGTATAAGGCAAATATTCTATCGCCACTCCATAAGGCTTAAACTGCTGCTCCGTTCGAAGATAGCGTTCTGAGCCCTTCCAGTCATCACCCGAAAAAAGGACATCAAAATGAAAACGTTCATAGGCAAGCATTTTGTCATCAGTCACCTTAAAATCAACAATATAGGCCTGATCAACACACTTAAGGGCTTCAACAATCCGTTTTCGTTCATCTTCAGGAATAACGGGTTCCTTATGTTTTACATCACGCACATAGGCATCGTCACAGACGCCGACAATCAAGACATCACACATAGCCTTGCAACGTTCCAGCAGATTCAAGTGTCCCACATGAAACAGGTCGAACACACCTACCGTATAGCCTACTTTATACTTTTTCATAACAAACCCTAATCACAGGTCTTTTCTGCAACAGAAATTTTATCATAAGATACATATTTTATTTCATCAGGACTTTAGAATCCATATAATTTACGACATATTTGAATACAATGCCCAAAAGAAGGGTTGTTGCAGCACACAAACCGAAATACACGTAAACCGACCGATCCATTCCCAATTGAGCATATGCAATCATTGGTATTCTCTGTAAGATATAAATTTCAAACACATAATTTCCGAACCACTTAAAAATCGCATTCGGAGCAGGGAACAATCGGGTCCATACCACAAGCAATACCAAAAAGGAAAGGACCCTAACTTGGAACATTACCGTAGCAAAACAATCGGCATACATATAGCAAGCCACAAAAACGGACGTACTTGAGACTGCCACAGGCCACAAAATCCAGCGCTTTTTCAGGATATGATTTTCGATAGGATCTTTGAAATAGGAATAAAGCATTCCTAGCGGATAACATACAATCGTATTGTACCACCACGGCTCCGTCTTTCTAAAAAAATAGAGCAGAGCAATATACCCTAGAGTCAGCAGAAAAACAATCATTATAGAGTATTTTGATTGAATCTTCAACCTAAAAGCGATATAGCTCAACAGGTATGTTACCAGAATGCCAAAAATAAACCAGTTGCTATTTCCAATATCATCCCAGGCAATCAGCGAAAGGAGTATTGTTTTCAAATTATAATGTATTTCGAATACATAATTCAAGGCAACAAACAAAAGAATCACCAAGTCAAAATGATATAAAGTCTTTAGAATTCTTCTCTTGGGGAAAGACCTGATGTAATCATTTCCCTTTTTCTTGATGGATTCATAAACTCCATATCCAGAATAAAAGAAAAACGGGGCTACGATTAGCTGCCCAAAGAACTTGCAAAAGTCCGCCAAGGGCAAGTCAACCGGATCTGTATACAGCACATAAGAATTGAAATGGCTCAAAAAAATGAGAATAACAAAAAAGCCCTTTACAGTCTGACTAGTCGCGATACTCAAGTAATTTTCTTGCCATTTAAGAATCTGGCGATTTTGCCATGTTCTAAAAATCGTAACACCAATTATGGTTGCAAGAACTAGGACTAAAAGAGACATACCATCATAATATAGCTATATTTTTTATTGGAGAATAACAATGAAACGTGTAATCACATACGGCACGTACGACCTGCTACACCAGGGCCACATCAACCTGTTAAAGCGAGCAAAGGCACTCGGCGACTTTCTCATCGTGGGGGTTACAAACGACAATTTTGACCGCGAACGAGGAAAGTTGAATGTTCACAACAATGTCCTTGAACGCGTCGAAGCAGTAAAAGCAACCGGCCTTGCGGACCAGATCATCATCGAAGACTATGTCGGCCAAAAAATAGACGATATCCAGAAATACGATGTCGATATTTTTGCCATTGGCTCTGACTGGGAAGGGAAGTTTGACTATCTGAACGAATTCTGCGAAGTCGTCTATCTTCCCCGTACCGAGGGCATCTCCTCGACGATGTTACGCGAGGAATCGCAGAGCATCGTGAACGTCGGCATCATCGGTTGCGGACGCGTAGCAGAGCGGTTTCCATCTGAAGCGCAGATCGTCAACGGAGTAAACGTCGTTGCCGCCTACGATACAGATTTTGAGAAATGCAACACATTCGCCCATAAATTTGAAGGTATTGAGCCCTGCAAGGAACTGGGGGACCTTTTCAACCGAGTTGATGCAGTCTACATCGCGACGCCTCATCTCGCCCACAACCAGTGCATCAAGGATTCAATCCAGGCAGGGAAACACGTCCTTTGCGAGACACCGATGGTCCTTAATGGTGACCAAGCCAAGGAACTGTACAGACTCGCCAAGGAAAAATCCCTCATCTTGATGGAAGCGAACAAGACGGCGCACTGCCCTGCATTCAATCACCTTATTGTGATGATCAAGTCAGGGCTTATCGGAGAGGTTGTCGACATCGAAGCCTCTCTCTCCCAGCTCCTGGACAAGGGCGGCAGGGAATTCGACGCAAACCAGGCTGGTGGCGCCATGTTCGAACAGGGATCTTACCCATTGCTTCCCATTCTCAAATTGATGGGAATCCAGTACGAAAGCCTGGAACTTTTCTCGCGAATGGAAAACGGAGTCGACATCCACACGAAAGGCGTATTCCGTTTCCCCAAGGCCGTATGCTCGTTCAAGGTCGGATTAGGCGTTAAGACCGAAGGCGACCTCGTCATATCAGGAACAAAAGGATATGCCTACGTTCCTGCACCGTGGTGGAAGACAGACTACTTCGAGTTGCGATACGAGGACCAGAACGACAACAAGAAATTTTTCTACAAGTGGGACGGTTTCGGCCTGCGTTACGAAATACAGGAATTTATCAGCTGTATATACAACCATCGTTTTTCTTCCGCCCGCCTGCGGCGTCGCGAAAGCATCCAGATGGCATACATCATGCAGCAGTTCAGCGAACGAAAGAACTTTTACGAGATTTAGAGGTTGCTATGATCAACTTTACAGTAGGCCCGGTACAATCCAGTGACGCCGTACGTGCCATCGGCGCAGAACAGGTCCCTTATTTCCGCACGGCGGAATTCTCGGAACTGATGTTCGAGAACGAACGACTGGTCAAGAAATTCGCAAAGGCCTCCGACGACTCCAGGGTCGTCTTCATTACAGGTTCGGGCTCGGCGGGCATGGAAACCGCCATCATGAACACCCTCACCCCCGCCGACAAGGCGATTATCGTCAACGGCGGTAGCTTCGGCCACCGATTCGTGGAGCTCTGCGAACTGCACGAGATTCCCTTCACCGAAATCAAGCTCCAGCCGGGCAAGGCGCTCAAGGCCGAGCACCTGAAGGAATTTGAAGGCAATGGCTACACCACCTTCATCGTGAACAAGCACGAGACCTCTACCGGCGTGCACTACGACATGCAGCTTATCAGCGATTTCTGCAAGAGGAACAACCTGTTTCTGATCGTGGACTGCATCAGCACCTTCCTCGCCGACCCCTTCGATATGGCCACGCTCGGTGCCGACGTGATGATTACCGGTTCGCAAAAGGCCCTCGCCTGTCCGCCGGGAATCTCGGTGATGGCCCTTTCGCCGAAAGCGCTTACCCGCATTGAACAAATCAAGTGCAAGTGCCAGTACCTGGACCTGAAAATTGCCCTGAAGAACGCCGAACGTGGACAGACCCCGTGGACGCCCGCCGTCAGCATCCTGCGCCAGATCAACGTACGCCTCAAGGAAATTGATGCAAATGGCGGCGTAGAGGCTGAAATTGCCCGCACGGCATCGCTTGCGAACTACTTCCGCGAACGCATCAAGGGACTTCCCTTTGAAATTGTCTCCGAATCGCTCTCGAACGCAGTGACTCCGCTTCATCCGACGACGGCTTCCGCCTACGATATCTTCCTCAAGATCAAGGACGAATACGGCATGTGGATTTGTCCGAACGGCGGCGAAATGAAGGATACCGTTTTCCGCGTGGGCCACATCGGCGCCCTTACAACGGCAGATTACGACAAGCTGATTGATGCGTTCAAGGATTTAAAGAGCAAAGGGTTCATCTAATGAAGGAACTCACACTAAAGGAAATGCAGCAAGTCCTCCTGGGGATGATGAGCAAAATTCATGATTTCTGCATCAATAATAACATCCGCTATTCCCTTGCCTATGGGACCCTTTTAGGTGCCATTCGTCACAAAGGATTCATTCCCTGGGATGACGACGTTGATATCTTTATGCCGCGCCCCGATTACGAACGGTTCCTCGCGACCTTCAAAGACACCGAAGACCTATCCCTAATCGTTCCTGGCAAAGACAGCTACACAACAATTGCACGCATCTGCGATACCAAGCAAACCATCTGCAAATCCGTACTCCCATGGTATTCCTTACGCAACAGCAAAAAACTAGGAATATGGATAGATGTTTTCCCCATTGACGGAATAAAAAGCGACCGAGAGGCTTTCCGCAACAAAATGCTGAAAATTGCACAGCTACGAAACCTGCAGCTATGCGCCCGCCGAGCGATTCCACCCCTATCGACAAGCAATTCCTTAAAACAGAACTTCAAGCAACTTCTTCGAAAAATCAGATACTTCAACCTCGACATTCACAAGATCAATCAAGAAATCATCAGGTTAAGTACAGAAGACGACTACAACGAATGTACGCACTGCAGCCAGTTGCCTTGCACGGAAACACTTGACAGGCAATTCTACGAAAAGAAATTTTTTGAAGAGTATATCGACGTTCCTTTTGAAGACAAGCAATTCAAGGCCGTCAAGGAATGGGATGCCGTTTTAAGCCTAAATTACGGCAAGAACTATATGCAGCCGCCCCCGCCGAAAGATCGAGAGCAACACACTCTTGACTGCAACTTGTTTTATTGGAAAGAATAATGAGACTCATCTCCGTTGATGAAATGAAGCAAATTCAGGTGGATATACTGAAGGACATCCACCAGTTTTGCGAAGCGAACAATCTCCATTACACACTCATCTTCGGTTCGCTACTCGGAGCTATTCGACATAAAGGCTACATTCCATGGGATGACGACATCGACATCGCCATGCTGCGTCCCGACTACGAGAAATTTGTTGCTAGCTATTCAGGCAAGAACGGGGCCTATCGCATCTACGATTACCGTAACGATGTCGATTACCACCACCCCTACGCCAAGGTGGCCGACACACGCACAATTCTTGAAGAACGCACTTCTATGAAGGATATCGGAATCAATATTGATGTCTTTCCGTTTGACAACCTCTTCGACACCAAGGATGAATGCAACCAGTTCATCAAAAGCCTTGACAGATTCAAGAAGAAATTCCGCATCAAGCTGGTAAAGCCTGGAAAAAAGAATGTCTGGTGGAAGCGTATTCTCATTCGACTGGCCAAGGCGACACAGATTTTCTGGTCGATGAAAAAAATCACCGAGAAAGAATACGAAATCGTAAATTCACTCTCCAACGAGAATGCAAAATATATCGGAGTTGCAGTTGACCCCGAAATTGGTCCCGCCTACCGCTCCGTCTATCCGCGAACCATGTTCGAGAAATTTCTCAAAGTCCCGTTCGATAACGAGGAATTTATGGTCACCGCAGAATACGATGCTTGGCTTACGCAGATGTACGGGGACTATATGACGCCACCTCCCGCAGGAAACAGAACGTCTCCTCACACTCTCAGCAAGATTTACTGGCTCGACTAGGCGTGACGTCGATTCTTTAATTCAATCAGCAACCGTAGCGGATTCATCTTTAAAAGATACGCCACGGCAAAATAGAACGCAACACCCGTCAGGATTCCAGTTGCCAGCTGTAACCCATCCGAAGAGAACAGATTCATCACAAGCCAGATGACGCCACCCATCGACAGGGACAGCACAAACGACGACGCAAGCAACTTTACTTGACCCCAAATGGAAAGGTCAATAAAGCTCCTCGTATAAGTCATATTCAGGAATGTTGCAATGAAACCATAAAGGGCACGGCCCACACACATTCCGACAAGGCCGTACCGCATCGAAGTAAACAAGATGATAATGGCTATCGTCTTCTTGATAATTTCCAGCTTTAGCACCAGATCCGAACGGCCCTTGACATACAGAAGGTTCAGGTTGATATTGCAAACTGGATCCAAAATCGAAGAGAAGCACAAAATCTGCATCAGCAAGATAGCGCCCGACCATTTCTCGCCCAACAAAATAATAATCGTCGGTTTCGCTAAAACGCAAAGCCCTATCATCAGTGGGAAAATGAGGAAACAGGAAACCTGCAAATACTTCTTATAGACACTAAGCAGTTTTTCATTGTCATCCTGAAGTTTTGAAAGTATCGGGAACGTCACTCGGGAAAGAATCGAAGCCACATTCAATGAAGGGAACGAGGACAAGTGATCGGCGCGGGTATAGAAGCCCAAATCCGTAGCCGTAAATTTCTTTCCGATAACAAGGTTATAAAGATTGGAATAGACCGAATGAATAAGACTAGATACCAAAAGCTTGGAGCCAAAAGAGAACAGCGAATGGAACGAGGCCTTGTTAAAGCACGGTTTCGGGAACCACCGGAGCAACACCGAAAAGATTAACAAATTCAGCACCGAATTGGCAATCGACTGCCAAACCAAGCTCCACACTCCAAAGCCACAATAAGCCAGGACCACCCCAAATATTCCAGAAAGCAGGGCCGCTCCAAACGAAGCCTTCGATTGAGTCTTAAAATCTACCGCTCGAGAAAGTTTTGCCTTATGCACCGTAAACAGCGCATTGATGATCAGTGTGAGTGAGACCACCTGCATCACCAATTCCAGTTCAGGGAGCTGATAGAAATCAGCGACAAAAGGAGCTATCGCAAAAAGGATTCCAAAACACGCGACACTGATCAAGAAATTGAGAAGGAAGGCCGTTCCATAATCTTGATCGGTCACTTCCTTTTCTCGGATGAGCGCATTTGAGAATCCGCAGTCCACAAAAATCTGCGAAATGCTGAGGAATATCGTCAGCATACCGATCATTCCAAAATCGGAAGGACTCAACAGGCGAGCAAGAACGATACCAATAAAGAACTGGACACCCTGCAAAGAGAAGCGTTCTACGGCGCTCCAAATAAACCCCTTGATGGACTGCGATGCAATGGAACTCATTTTACAAATCTATCTTCGACGCAATAAAGTCTATTAGTCTTTCGGAAGACTGGTTATCAGCATAATTGTGAATTTCGTGGAGGGATCTTTCCCTATTTTCGCGACAGACATCATTTCCGATCACAACATTGTCTATGAAAGTTTCCAGGTCTTCAATTTTTGACAAGCGTTCACCTTGCACAAGCCGCTTATAATCGATATAGAAGCCTATTTTTGCAGCGTATTCCTCGTAGTCATCTATAGTCAAACCAATTGGCCTGTTCAGCAACAAAAATTCATAGTAGGCTGCCGAATAATCCGTAATCATGGCATCAAAACAATGAAGCAAATTCATGTTCGTAATCCCATACTGATTTTTCTGCTCCTGCGTTATAAAAAGGATATTGCCATATGAATTTGCTGGCAACGACGATATTTGGCAAGGGTGCAGCTGAACTATCAGCAGGGTATTCTTTGAGGCCAAAAATGCGTCAATCCTATCAAAATCGGCCTGTGACTGGAAAAGAGGCAACGAAAACTTTTTTTCATTTTCCAAGGAAATCGACTGGTCATTATTCTTATGCTGTCTAAAGGTCGGAAGCCACCCGATAATTTTATCATAGCGCTTTCCCTTCAACAAGCCACAACGATACAAATCAAAATCTTCAAAGATGACGTCATTCAGAGGAAGACCTATAGGAAGAATCTGTTCTCGACTAGATACGGAACGACCTTTCAGAATTTCAAAATCTATATCCGCAAGATAATCCGACAATGTCAAATAGTAATCCACTTTTCCAATGGAATGCATATACTTGTCACAGTTCTTTAAGGTTCCCCCATGGGATGTATAAATGCGGATCGTTTTGGGATTCCACTTGAATACAGGACGGTTGCTGTCGATAATAAGTATCGCCCTCGACAAATAGAAATACTTCTTAATTTTATCAATTAGAGTGAGGCCGCCCCAAAAGGCAACTGTTTTTTCTTGAGTGTGAATAGCGCAATGCTTATCGACAGCCCATACAAACAGAAACTTCCCTTCAGGGAACTTCTTTTTCAAGTCCCGTTCAACCTTCATGGGACTACCGTCAAAGTCCGGATTGTTCTCCAGGATAATGACGTTTTTTTTCAAAAACGGAAAACTAAACAGAATCTTCAGCAGCACTTTCTTCAACATTTTGTTCCGTTTCCTCTTTTTTCGCGCACAACATTCCTAGACAAGCACCCACAAAAAGATACGACATCGAATGAAGGTTGCCAAGAGTCCCCGACATCAGCGAAAAGATGGTAATCATCACCGTTATTCCCGAGCCGATTTCGGCAATCGTCGAGTCATAGTTTTTCAATCTATGGAAAATCAAAAGGCAAAGTCCCACAAAGCCGAAATAAGCTAGTAATCCTAACGCGCCCTGTTCCACCATCAAATTAAAGAAAATGGATTCCATAACGCCATCAACTGCAGATCCATCGTCGTATCGATCAACAATATTCGACATGTAATTGAATCCATGCCCCACAATAGGGCTACCCGCAAACGAGACCAAGCAAACAAGCAGGTTTCGCTGTCGCATGTCCAAGGAGCTCCCTCGATCATCCGCAGAGAACGATTCAACAAAGGAATGCCCAACATAGCCAATCCCCACCAGCAAGAAAAAGAAGAAGAACATCTTTACCAGCGCCGATTGAGACTTTATGACATAATAAACCAGGTACATGGCGGTACAAACCCACGCCGAACGCGATCCGGATAAGTAAATGGCTAAAGCAAGAACCGCCATCAAGAAATAAATCTTGTACACTCTTTCCTTCACCCTGGGAAGGTACAAAATAAAGAGCATCGTCAACAAGGCTCCCAATGTAGTCGGATGGCACGTTGTAACGGAAGTCCTTATACGCCAGGAATCATGGAAATTCATATCCGGGCTACCTTTTTCCAAAAGGCCCGAATATTCCGGGAACGAATCCATAAGCATTGCGTATATATAATTATATCTCATTGCCGCTTCGATAAAGCCAAAGGCGCAAAAGATAAGAATCGGCCAGTAAAGCTTATCCGTAATGCTCTCGTAATCACACTGGTACGCAATCAAGTAAGCAGCCAAAATAAATCCATAGGAATCCAAAAACAAGCGTGTCGCCGTAAACATTCCATGGATACCGCCTTCGGAGCCAAAGAAACCGGACAGCAAGAAAGTAACGAAAAGGAGCGAAAGTCCCATTTTCAGGGGGAACGCAGACAATTCCTCGGAAAACTGGCTTTTCTTAAGGATAAGCGCATAAGCAAGAAAGCCATACAACGGGATATGCATCGGAGCAACGACCGGAGTAAGGGTAAAGTACATTCCTCCCGAAAAAATGACCAAGCTTCCCAAAAGAGTCAAGAGCTTGACATTCGCATCTTGCGTCGTGAAAAACACATAGATCAAAAAAAAACAGGATAGCATGACGGCATAAGTCATCTAGCAGCCTCCATACATTCTTTTGCAACGCGCCTGGTTCTGAAAGAACAGTTTCCGGAACACACCGGAAAAACGATTCCCGAAACAAAACAGAAGCCTGTTTGCGAGGGTCAGCCCACCTTTTTTCATCAAGGCCATTTTTTCCTGGCGCAATCTTTCTTGGGCACAAGCATCCTGTATGCCGGATTTTTTCATTTTGCTTTCGTGCGCAAGAATCCGGGCAAAATACTCAAGGGCCATCGCATTGTAGATTTTGCTTTCCTTTTTTTCTTCGTAGAACGACAGCATTTCTTGCAAGGTCTTCAATTCGTCAAGTTGGTTCAGGCTGTATGTTCCGGTAGCACTGGATGGATTACTCCTATAAAAATACATATACCGCTGCACAAAGCAAATCCTCTCCTGGGCATACAGAATTGGATACGTAAAGGCAGCATCTTCACCCATTTTACGGCCCAAGATAAATCGAGATTCTTTCACAACGGAACGTTTAAAAAGTTTCGAAACAGGATTAGGACCGTAACAGCAGAAAAATTGAGTACAGACAAACTCGCCAGAAAGAATCTTTTCGGCCGAAGAATTTCGTCCATCTAAACAGGGGGCGTTCTCCGAGAAATTCTGCAGGGCGCACATAGAAACATCCGCACCATTGTCGACACATCCCTTAAACAAGACTTCGACCATATCAGAAGCGACAAGGTCATCGGCATCCACAAAGGTGACATAGTCTCCCAAGAACACGTCCAATCCCGCATTTCGCGCATCGGAAGCACCGCCGTTCTTCTTATGAACGACCTTGATTCGCGAATCCTTCGCAGCCCATGCATCACACATTTCGGGACAGCGGTCAGGAGAGCCGTCGTCAACCAGGATGATTTCCAAGTTCCGATAGGTCTGGTTTACGATACTTTCGACACACGGGTCCAAGTACGCCTCGACCTTATAGACAGGAACAATAACGGAAATCAGCGGCTGTTCTTGCGGCATGCGCGCTACCTGTAGACAGACATCATTTGCACCAAGTAATTGTCCTTGGAGAAATGCTTACGGAGAGGTTCCACGTCAAAGGAATAGTCCCCAGCGAGCATCTTGCGGAGCTTCGCTTCAAGGTCTTCGGCATTGCCCATCTCAAAAAGTTCGCCGGTCTTTTCCGGTTCGATCAGTTCGGGAATTCCACCGACGTTCGCACCCAGCACGGGAGTACCAAGGCAGAGCGGTTCAATCACCGAGAACGGGTTGTTTTCGTACCATTCGCTCGGCACCACGCTGAACTTGGACTTGAGCAACACAGACTTGCATGTATCCCAGTCGCAGTGCCCCCTAAATTGGATCTGCTTTGCCGAAGCATACTTTGCCTTGAGATTGGCCTCAAGCGGACCTGTTCCAAGCACGTAGAGGGGAGCCTCTATTTTGGATGCTACTCGCAACAGGGTTTCAGCGCCCTTCTCGTTGGAGAGGCGCCCCACGAAACAGTAGGAATTTTCGCGTTCCACCGGTCCATGCGCAAATTTCGATTCATCGACAAAATTATGAAGAGCAACCAGCTTCGAAGCATCAAAGCCGCCCTGTTCCATTTTCTGTTTCATAAAATGGCTCGGGCAGATAAACTTGTCCACGCAGCGTTCCAGACGCTCTCGGTCCCACGCCACGGCTTCTTTCTCGGCAATCTTGCTTGCAAGCCAGTTGTTCTTGAGGCATTTTTTCGCCGTGCAGTTCCGCTTGTCACCGCCTATGCAGTCTTCGCAGATTTTACCGTTGCACAGGCACGTGTAGGCGGGGCAAACCAGCTTGTAGTCGTGCAGCGTCCACACCACCTTGATGCCGCGCGCATGCGCAATTTCAGCCATCACCGGCGAAAGCTGCGTATGGATGTTGTTCAAGTGCAGCACATCGGGTTTGAAGCTGTCGAGCAGCGCGGTAAACTTCTTTACGGTTTCCGCATCACCAAACGGGCGCTTGAACGCCTTGAAGAATGCGGCAGGCTTCTTCGGAGAAAAGGCGACTTCGCTAGGCCAGTAGCTTTTCCACGGGCTATCCAAGTTTTCGGGGTAAACCATCGCAAAGAAGGCGACTTCGTGTCCCGCAGCCTTAAGCAGGTTTTCAAGTTCTATAGAATAGACGCAATCACCACCACGACGGTAGTAAAACTTGTTTGCTAGCAGAATCCGCATCGCGCGCTCACTATCCTTCGATTCTCAAGTCACCCTGACGCGGGTCCTGACCGACATCGAACGTCGGGAACTTGGAGCAGTCAATTTCCTTGCCGAACAGGCTCTTGAGCTTTGCCGTAAGCACCCACGGGGCCACATGCGCAATGTACTTTTTCATGACCGGAGCGGCGGTTCCCACCATCCAGCAGTTCTTGGGGCAGGTACGCACCTTTTCGCGCACCTTCTGCGCCTGTTCGCTGAACCAGATTTCCTCAAAGTTCTTTGCGTTGTGGATATTGCCCATACTTTCCTGCCAGTAACGCGGCTCCAGACCGTTGCAGGGGTAAACTTCGCCCCACGGGTCAGTAAAGAAGTTCACGGAACCCGCTTCGCACGGGAGCATTCTCTTGCCGCCCTGGATGTACTTGATAAGGCCCAGGTTGAAGAAGGCACGGAACCAGGACTTCGGATGGTTCTCCTTCAGCAGGCGGTTCACCAGCTTGCCGATATTGTCGCAGAGTTCTTCCTTGTTGCTGATCTGGTTGTCTTCCTTATGGAAGTAGTAGCTGTTGTGGAAGGCCGCCGTCGCAAATTCAAAATTCATCGAGAGGGCGAGTTCGTAAAGCGGAATCAGGTCGTTGCTGTTCCAATTGCTGAGCGTCTGGCCAAAGCCGATATCCTTTACGCCCATTTCATGCAGGGTCTTCAGCGTACGCATGCCGCGTTCAAAGCCGTCGTCGCGTCCACGCAAGAAGTTATTGGTGCCTTCAAGGCCTTCAATACTCACACGGATGCCGATATTGGGAAAACGTTCTGCAAGCTTGATAACGCGGTCCACCCACCAGCCGCTCGTACTGATCACGATACGGGGGGCCTTGGTGAACAGCACTTCCACGATGTCTTCCAGGTCCTGGCGGATAAAGGGTTCGCCGCCGGTCACATTTGCAAACTTGAGTTGCGGAAGGATTTCCAGATCCTTCGCCTGAATTTCTTCACTTTTCTTGGTCGGGTTCTTCCAGATGTTGCACATCTTGCAGCGCATCTGGCAACGGTAAGTTGTAATCACCGACACGTCTGTCGGCATCTGAATCTTAGAATTACAATGGCTACAATTCGAGCAAGACATAAAACCTCAACAAGCCTCCTTTTCAACCCAAAAACAACACCTATAATTATAGCAATTTAAGCCTGTCCACCAACTTCCCCGCCTTGTTTTTCGCCAGCTTTTAACAGGACTTTCAGAGGCTCCTGTAAACAAAAAATAGCGACACCCGAGACAGATGCGTTCCCCCATTCATCGGAAACGACAATTCCGGGCGAACGATCAAGTTACCCGATTCAATCTCCAGGCCAGCCATGTAACGGCGCTCCACATTCCTAAAATCAGGAAGGTTTTTCGCACCGACAAACACGCCGATTTCTTTCAGCAGAAAACTCTGCACATAAGCCTGGTATCCGACCAAACCCTTCAAGGAACTATCATAAAAGGGCATCAAAGTTCCCCCTACCTGCAGGTAGCGGTAACTTTGCCAGAGGACATCCAGACGTGCCCCGACATCATAATAGTCTTGGTCATAGCGCATACCCGCATACAAGGCATAGTTCCCTACAAGTCCCTCGCCCAGATTCCAGCGATAAAAAGGCTCCACGCGGACATACTGCTTTTCCATTCCCTGCGTAAACACCGAATTTTCGACCGCTATTCCAAAACGCGAGGCATACTCCACCCCGACAAAAACATAGTGGTTGTTTCTCATTCCCAATAAGTAGGAGAACGATTCGTTTGCAGACAAATTCACACAGCAAAGCAACAACGCAATCCAAAGAACCTTTCTCATAAGACCCCCTGTATTTTTTGCGACAAGATTTCGTAGCCCTCATCGTTTGGATGCAAGCCGTCCTTAAACAGGTCCTCGCGAATTTCAAAGCCACTATCCAAGAACATGTCAAAGACATCGACAAACCGGCTTCCGGGAATTTCTGTTTTCAGAGCACGCTTAAGGATTTCATTTTGAATTTCGATATTCTCGTTTACGGCCGGATCCTGTTCTCCCCAGGCATTTCTCGGCAAAATGGACAGAACAATCAGCGGACTCGCCTCAATCCTTTTCGCACTCTTGATAAACCTGTCCTTGTATTCTTCACGCAAGTGTTCAATACCATCGGCAGTCGATTTCCAATAGCCGATATCGTTGGTACCAATCAAGAGGATTGTCGTGCGGCCCTTGCAATCGGAGACATCCCAGGAATCCATCTGTTTCAGCCCGGCACCGCTAACCGCATGCTTACTCACAATGTAGTTCGGGAAATAGTACTCGAGATCCCATAGATAGGTAATGGAATCCCCCACAAAGCACAGTTCATCTTCACCTTCTTCGAAGGCACAGCTACCGAAGGCGATTACAAAAAGAAATGACAGCAGGAGCCGTTTCATCTCAAGAGAAAACCGTTATCGATGAATATCACGGAAAATCGTTTTCTTGACCAAGACAGAAAACGCAATCGCACCGGCCAAAGTCAACACCAGGCACACCAAGAAACGAAGAATTCCCGAAGGAACGAAATCCAGAACATGAGTTTTCTCGATAGCCCTAAAGAACATCATATGACACAGATAGACTTCCATCGAGACTCCGCTCAAGAATGCGAAAAACTTGTTTCGCATCAGGGTCCACTGGGTCGAACGCACGCTGTCCGCAATGGCAAAAATCAACCATGACACAAACAAAAGCATCTTGGCCACGAAATGATAGGAATCCAATGCAAAAAACAGCACCGTCGCCAATACGGCAATCGAAAGCGCCCACAACACAGGAATTTTCTTTATCTTATCGATATAAAGATAGATGAGGCCACCGCCCACAAACATGGGCATACAATAAAGGAAGCTCCATTTTCCTACAGCGCGCACCACCAATTCGGGCCTAGAGAAATACGACGACGCAAATATCGTCATCGCAATCGACAACACAAGAACGATCCAAGCCCTGATCTTATTGTCAATCAGGAATACGAAAAATGGGAAGATAGCGTAAAACGCAAAGATCAGTCCAAGGAACCACCCTACCCCAATCACATGGATATCCGGATTCGGCAAGAAGCCAAAAAAGAGCGTCAAATCCGCAAAGGCCTCGATAAGAGATTCCTTTGAAAAGCCCAAGGCAACATCAATCAAGACCATCAAGGCAAAAAAAGGCCAAATGCGAAGATAGCGCCTTTTATAGAAAGTATTTAAATCAACCTGACGGTCCTTGAATTTCTGGTAATAGGCACAGCACATCGAAAATGCGCTAAGCATCATGAACAGAAAAACATAATCCGCGCCAAACGGCAGAAATGTCTGGAAGAAGAAATTTTCAGGCAGACCAAAGTCAATATTTCCAAGGATATGACAAATTACGATACCGATTACCGCAAGGGCCCTTAAGCAGTCAAGCGATTCAAACCGATTCATAACCAAAAGCCTGTCTACTATTTCCTGACGAGGCTCTTGTACACGTCCATCGTCTGGTCCGCAATCTTGTCCCAATCGTAATGGTATTCGACGATATGTCTGAAATCCCTTTGCACGGGGCTTTCCATAAACAGGGTCATCTTGTCGGCAAGTTCGTCGACATCGCCCAATTCATAGAAGCACTCTTCAGGAAGCGGGACTTCCATATTCGCAGGGATATCGCTCGCCACAACGTTCCTGTTGTAGCCGAGAGCCTCGAGCAACGCAATCGGAAGACCTTCATGGTAGCTCGGAATCACGAACAGAGACGCATTTTCAAAAAGGACCTGCAGTTCTTCGCCGTGAATAAAGCCCGGAAGAATCGCACCGACTTCCTCGGCGTCACGTTTCATCTTGGTCGCATACTCCGACTGAAAATCCGCCGATCCGGCAATCACAAGTTTCACATCAACCAGACTCGCTTTCTTGTAGGCAGCGATCAAGTCATGGAAGCCCTTTTCCTTAACAAATCGGCCCAAGGCAAAAATATAACGTTTGCCTTCGAGCCCATACTTGCTGAGCCATTTTTTTGTTTTGTCTTCGGACAAGGCCGGTTGCAACGTAACACCGTTATTGATACGGACAGTCTTGTTGCAATGGTATTTTTTCTGTAGCCAGTCTTCCAGCAAATCCGAAATTACGATAACGCGATTCGAGAACTTGGTTCCCACGTATTCGCTCAGGCGAAGGATTGCCTTGGCGAGCTTGCCCCACTTGGCACGGTTGTAGTCCTGACCATGATGGGTATAGACCACCTTGAGGCCTGCGAGCCTGAACAACGGGGCAATAAAGGAGGGGCCGATGGCGTGCAGATGAACGACATCGGGTTTCCAGGCCAACACCTTGAGGAAGCACCTGAAGGTATGGACAAACGTCTCCACTCCCGAAATCTTGGGAGCATAGACAGGAACGACCTCGACGCCCTTATAGAAATAAGGTTTTTTCTGGGGTGTATAGGCCTTTCGCGCAAAAATTACGACAGAAGCACCGCGTTCCACCAGGCGTGGATACAATTCCTGACAATGGGTTTCAATTCCGCCCATGATGTCAGGAATTCCGCGAGTGCCAACAACAGCGACTTTCAACTTAAACTACTCCGCCTTGCCCTTACCGATACTGGATACTTCAAATCCAATCTTACGGAGAGCGTCGGCATCCAAAATGTTGCGTCCGTCGAACACGAAGGCGGGCTTGGCCATTCCCTTGTAAATGCGCTTCCAGTCAAGTTCGGCGAAGCACTTCCATTCGGTGCAAACCACCACCGCATGAGCACCTTCGGCGGCCTTGTACGGGTCTTCTTCGAACTGCACCTGGTCAATCACGTCCTTGAGGTCGCGCTTGGCATCAGGAATAGCCTTCGGGTCGGTCACGACCGGCACCGCATGTTCATTCAACAAATCGCGGACCACGAGGTTCGCGGGACTTTCACGGGTATCACCGGTGTTCGCCTTGAATGCGAAACCGAACACAGCAATCTTCTTGCTCGCAATCGTGTTGAACATCGTCTCGAGCATACGGTCCACCACGCGGTGGGTTTGCCACTCGTTGATCTTCACGACACTTTCCCAGTAGGCGGCCACTTCGGGGAGTCCATAGTAACCGCACAGGTACACGAGGTTCAAAATATCTTTCTTGAAGCAGGAACCGCCAAAGCCGATAGAGGCCTTGAGGAACTTCGGACCGATACGGCGGTCCTTACCCATCACGTAGGCGACTTCGTCCACATCAGCACCGGTCTTTTCGCAGAGGGCGCTAATCGAGTTGATGGAGCTGATGCGCTGGGCAAGGAAGGCGTTAGCCGTGAGCTTCGTAAGTTCGGAGCTCCAGAGGTTCGTCGTCAAGATGCGGTCACGCGGCACCCAGTGTGCATACACGTCCACGAGCTTCTGGCAAGCAGCAAGACCAGATTCGGTCTGGTGGGAGCCGATAAGCACGCGGTCCGGTTCAAAAAGGTCGTTAATGGCGGTACCTTCGGCCAAGAATTCCGGGTTAGAGAGCACTTCGAAGTGGAGTCCCTTATCGTTGGAATTCAGGATTCGTTCCATGGCGGCGGCAGTACGCACCGGCAGCGTGGACTTTTCCACGATAATCTTGCCTTCGTCGGCAATTTCGAGAATGTTGCGAGCCGTCTTTTCCCAGTACTGCAAGTCAGAAGCCTTGCCTGCTCCGTGGCCAAAAGTCTTGGTCGGGGTGTTCACGGAGACAAAGATAATGTCCGCTTCCTTGATGGCAGCCGGGATATCGGTGCTAAAGAAGAGGTTACGGCCACGGGCGCGCTTCACCACATCGTCGAGGCCGGGTTCAAAAATCGGAAGATTGTCGCTGTTCCAGGCATCGATACGGGCCTGGTTGATATCGACTACGGTCACCTTGACATCAGGGCACTTGTCGGCGATAACGGTCATAGTGGGGCCACCGACATAGCCCGCGCCAATGCAAAGAATCTTGGTATTGTAACTCATAGTGGCACAAATTTAGAAAAACGGCATTTTCCGTACCCACTATTTTAGCTAAAAAAACGGCAAAGTGGTAATCTTTAGGATATACATCACATTTTTCTGTTCCCTTGGCGTTCGCAAGGGACTCCACCGCCGCCAACTACTTAAAATTTGCCGTTAACGAGCTGAATTTCTCCGGCAGGATCGTCCGAGTCGCTTCCTTTTCGCCGTCGCTCCAGCCATCCCAAATTCCCCCTGCCGAGGCAACCGCCGTTACCGTCACAGGAAAACCTTTAAAAAAGTTTACGGTCGTAGGAGAAGTATCGACCTTCAGCCCTTGAACCAGAACGGCACCCGGTCCATTTACAGACAAACTTACGGGCGCCGGGGCATCCAGAGCAAAATATTCGCGCAGCTCGTCATACACGACGCCGGGGCGAGTCTTCGCGAAGCTCTTGATCGAATTCAGCTGCGATTCCATCCGCGACGCACTCAAGCCCCAGCGTTTCTGGTCACGAGGAATTTCCGATTCGATTTTCGCCATCATCTTGTCGATGCGGGCAAGCACACGGGAGCTTTCAAAGTTCATCTGCAAGAGAACGGCCATACGGTTGATAAACGCGGCCCTGAAGCCGTCATTTTCCAGCAGGCGGCGGAGCAGCAGTGTATACTCGGGTCCGTTCGGCCACGAAGGGCCATCTTCTGCCGTAGCGAACTCAAAAATGTTGTTCGTAAATTCGCTATAGTCATTTCCCATTCCGAAATCCATATCGTACAAGAACCATTTCCACTTGGTCTTCGGATTCGTGCCGCGCCATTTCTTGAGGTTGTTTCCCGGCCAGTCGCGATTGTTCGCGTATATTTCGGTCTGCATGTAATTGATGAAATTATCGACATCAATTTCCGCTGCAACATGGGCATAATTGTCGGCATCCTTGAGCGAACGGTTCTCTATCCAGTCCATCAGCGCCACATAATCAACCGCAGAACCCGCCGAAACGGAATTGTCCGCCTTGAGTAAGTCAATTTCGTCGGGGTCCAGGCCGTAATGCGTCTCGAAATAGTATTCCGTCGAGCGTTCACGGATACTGTGAATGCCATAGTACTCCCCATTGTAATATACGACCGCGAATCTCCCGCGCTGGTAATCAACCCCTAGTCCTTCGCTAACGGAACTGGCGAGACGGTCACGAATATAGTCATTCCCGAAATTGCTTCCGTTATTGCGCAACAGGAAAACCTTGAACTTGTTCAGCTCCGGTAATTCGGGGAACAGAGCATACTTCAGGCGCGAATCTCCGTATTTTTCGCGGAAGGTAATCGCGACCGATTTCTTGGGATTCTGGCGACTGTAATTGCCGAAAATCTTAAGTCCTGCCCTCTTGGAAAAGGCTGGCGACGAAGTCCCCGGTTCAAGCATTTCCACCGTCACGGGGATTTCCTTGTCGAGCCAGTAGTTCGCTCCGTAATGCGGTTCCTTGCTCTGCGCATTAGGGCCCTCCATATAGATTCCCGAATCGGGATCGAACATGGAATTCGGATCTGCAGTCACGAATACGACCGGCAAGGCGGGGGCTTCCCCGATAATGTAGGTGCGGACCAGTTCTTCGCCAGGGAGCGCCCCCTTCGCAAACGAGGCGCAGCGAACCGTCGCCGAAGACTTTATCTGTACTAGCGCCGTTTCCGTCGGGCCTTCCGTAGGAGAAGCACCCCCTACGACACAGCGCACCGAATTGTTCCGCGGAATCTGCACCTCGAACGGTTCCGCATAGAATCCCGACGGCGGGAAATCCGCCAACGTATCAACCGACGGAGAACGTGACGGCGCCACCACCGATGCTGCAAGGCCGTACGGAGAAGCCTCCGCATATCCAAAGCCGTTCGATCCATCCGCCAAAACTCCAAAGCCCCACGTTTTTCCCACGGGCGTTTCAGGGTACGCCACGGAATCCACAATCGCCGTATCGGCATTTACCAGGTACAGAGAGCCGCCCTTCTTCGAAAGCTTGAAACCGGCGTGCGGCTCATGCCCGCGGTTACGGGCGACATAGCTGAACACCTTGAGAGCCACCTCCCGCGAATCGCTTGCCTCGGGGCTAATACGCGTGCCGTAAATATTCTTGAGGTCGGGGAAAGTCGTCCCCGTCGGGAGCGGCAACCGGTAAACCGTCGAGGAATCCCCCGTGCCTTCCAGAATCAGCTCGTAGCCCTTCCAGTCATCCATATCGGGTTGCGCCAGTCTGAAGGAGACCTTGCGTCCCTGGGTAATATAGGCATGGACCAGCACCTCGTTCGCAGCCGAAATATCCCGCACATCCGAAGGATCGGCATTTCCCGTCCCTACGAAAAACGAAATGGACGACCAGCCGAGTTCCTCGTTTTCGCCAAGCCGCATCACACTACCGAAACGTTGTACATCGTCTTCCTTGAAACAGTTCTTCGTCTTGCCCGGCAACGGGTCCGCATAACTGAATCCCGCCGGATCGTTCTGCGCATCGGTCCATGTCCAGCAGCCACTTCCAATCATGTCAAGCGAATCATGCGGAAGCACGTAATCGGGATAGTCCTTCCCCGACAGGAACACAAGCAGGAACACATTCGGTTCCAGTTTCACATTACCGAATTTCCACTTGAACGGCTCCGACTTTGAATCCGTCAGGTACATTCCCGTCAGGTCTACCGTATCGGCTGAAGTATTGAAAAATTCCACCCAGCCTGCATCGTCGCCCTCGTGGTCCTTGTACACAATGTTTATCGGATCGACCTCGGTAAACATCACCGGGCCACCGACAAAAGGAAGTGCCGCCCCTTCAAGGGAATCTGCCGACGAACTACTTTCGGGACTCTCGTCTTTTTTAGAAGAACTGGAAGAATCGTCGGAACACGCCGAAAGTCCTAAAACGATCAGCAGCAACAAACAATAGTACATGAAGTATCTGCACACCATATTTTGAATATATAATTAAATATGAAAATGTGAACGTCATCCTGGAGCGCAAGGCGCAACTAGGAACGTTTTTTTCGGCGAGGGCGGCGCACGATAAACAGGCAAGCGCCTATCAGGACCAAGGTCACCGAGATGACCTTGCCCACCGGGAACGCCTCGGAGAACACGAGTACGCCAGCAAGCGTCGGGACCGCAGCGCCCACCGCCGCACTGAACGGGATGATGAACAAGGCGCGTCCGCGAGAGAACGACACTTGCGAATAGAGGAAGGCTATGCCGTAGGTCGCAATGTAGCCGAGCGTCCTGAAATCCAGAAGCAAGTTCGCGATGGACGAAATCTCGATGTGGTCCAAGTCGAAGTCCATCGCAAGGCTCTTGTAGAATGCCGCCGAAAGACCAAAGCCCACGCCCATGATGAGCGAATCCACCATTTCGCGGTCCTTGACCCAGAGGTGCGCCACGAGCGTCACAGCACTGAGACCGACCGCATACGCCCAGAGCATCCCGACATTCTGCATCGCGGTCGATTCACCCAGGTTTTCCACCGAGTAAAGGAGACCCGCTACCACAAAGCAAATTGCGATCACGATGCGTTTCGTTAGGACTTCCTTCAAGATGCAAAAACCCATCAGGGCCGTGAGCACCGGGTTCAGCACCATCATCGGCTGCACCTGCGAAAGGTCGTACTGCGCCATGGCAATGTAATAGCCGAGCGTGGCAAGCCCCGAGCAGCCAATGCCCAGCCACCAGAATTTATTCGTAATCACGCCCTTGAAAAATTCCCAAGGCTGCGACGTTCCGCCCGTGCGCTTGCCGACCGTAGACACCCCCGACTTTTCGAGGATGTTTCCGCAGGCAAAAAGGAACGCGGGACCGATTGTAAGGAGGAGGAAGAGCATAGTTAATTCGGAGTTCGGATTTCAGAATTCTGAGTTTTTCTTAAGTACTTTGTCTTAGCTATCTTATTTTGAACGGTTCTGGTGATCGAGACCAACAGTCTAATAAGTTCTTCACAATCTGAATTTACGCTTTTAAAAATATCGTCGTTTATATAACCTGTTTTATTCAACAATTCCAACCAATACTGTGTTTCATCAGCTTCTTTCAAAGATATCGTCAGTTTAGCATAAAAATCTGGTGAAGATTGCGCACGTTTCGCTTCTCGAATATTAGCTCCAATACTAGTTCCACTTCTAAGAATCTGTTTTGACATCACATATTCATGTTTTTCAATAGAAAGTCTTTTATACAATTCAACCATTCTAATAGAAAAATTCATACTTTTATTTTGTAAAAAATTTTCTTCCATCACATTTCCTACATTCAAATTTTCATTAATTCCGAAATCTGAATTCAAAATTCTGAACTGTCGTAGATTTCCTGGTAAATCCAGTAGTTGCCCATGACGCGTTTCACGTAGTCGCGGGTTTCCCAGTAGCTGATTTCTTCGGCACGGATATCCCAGGGCTTCCCCTCGCCAGCGGCCTGCCAGCGCTTGGTGGGCTTGGGACCGGCGTTGTAGTTGCCGAGCACGTACATGTAGTCGTCGTTGTATTCGGCCTTCAAGTCCACCAAGTAGCGGATACCCAGGCGGATGTTCATGTAGGCGTTAAAGAGCTGGCGCGGTTCGAAGTTCTCGAGGCCTTCCTTGCCGGCGAGCATCTTGCCGGTCGCGGGCATAATCTGCAGTAATCCGCAAGCACCTGCCGGCGACATGATTTCGAAGTTGAAAATCGATTCCTGGCGCATCACGCTGTACACGAAGAACGGGTCGATCCGTTCGCCCGAATGGAACTTGACCTGTTCCTTGTACGGAATCGGGTACAGGTAATGCAGCACATCGATGGGCGGCGCCATCAGGCGGCGTCGATCGATGTTGTTCTGGAACTGGCGAGCGAGGCGGTAACCGGCTGCAGTCTCGCCCATTTCATAGAAAAGCTTTCCGTACTCATACAAGAAATCCAGGCGTTTTGCGTTTTTCTTGCGGGCCTCGTCGTAAAGCGCAAAGGCCTGTTCACTAAAGCCATACTGGAACAGAGTGCGAATTCTCTTGTAGCGTTCCGCATTGTAGCTCGTGTCAGGCTTCCCTATTTTCTGCGAGGCGCGCACCCAGGCAAGAGTCTGTTCAGGCGCCATCAGCACCCCGTGCGCATAAGGAACATCCTTCTCGGCCATCAGTCCATATTCAACCAACTTCAGGCGGCTGCGATGTGCATAGTAGGCCAGCGGGAAATCGCGGATACAGTCAAGGTAAGCTTCACGGGCAAGCGAATCCTTGCCAAGCTTCATATAGGCATCACCCAGGAACATGCGGGCGCCGCTTCCGCTCCACAGGAACGGTTCCTTGCTCGCATCGATAAAGGCGGCAACGGCCTCGTTCCACTTTTCTTGCTTATAGTACACAAAACCGATACGGAACTTCGCCCACTGCCTCTTGACATTATTCTTGAAGCGCTTGTGCGAAAGGGTCCTGTAACAGACAATCGCGCTGTCGTAATTTTCCTTCTGTTCGTACTCGAAACCCTTCACCCACAGGTTGTTCGCATTTTCCTTGCTGAACTGGCTCGCATCCTGCAACGCGGCGTCCATCGCTCGGATTTCCTTTTCGTAGCGTCCGGCATTATTCCTGTACAGGCGCAAGATGGACTGCATCCACAGCGGGCGGGCTTCCACGGAATCCAGCAGGAACTTGAACTGCTTTATTGACTCTTCTTCGCGTTTCAAGGTACGCAGCGTCACGGCACGTTTTTCCCACAAGTTGATACGGGTCGCCATGTCCAGGGAACTGGGCGGCAGATTTTTCTGCAAAGAATCTTCGGGCGGCGGGAGGGCCGATTCCGGCGAAAGCGTGATCAGCAGGGAATCCAGAATCCGAATCGAATCCAACAGCGTCAGGCATTCGCCCGCATTGTCCTTCGCGCAAGCCATCTTCGCATACGCAACTTTTTCTTCCAAGGTTTCCGGGGCGCCACGCACCTTGCGGAGCCTGCGGATGGCCATGAAGGCAGAATCCTTATACACCGAGGAACTCGTCAGGAGTTTCAGGTAGACGCGCTTGGCATCTTTCAGCTGCTTGAACTGTTCCAGGTACTGCGCGTAACGGTAACGGAGAGCCGCCGCGTCATCGGACTTCGGATACTTTTCCACGAAAGCCTTCAGCGAGTCCGCATGGGCGTGATCACTCAAGGTAGAATCCGCCATTGCCGCCTCGATTCTCAAGCGGGAGGCAGCCCTATCAAACGAGGCGTCCTTCTCGTAATTCCTGTATGCCGACAATGCTGAGCGCATCATCTTGTAATCGCCCAGCTTGAACTTCGCCGTCGCCATACGGAGAATGACCGCACCGTCCAACAGCGTATCGCGACCTCGCAGAATATCGTACGCCGCATAGGAGCTGTCCCACTGTTCCTTGTAATAGAACTGGGCAGCCCGGGCGAAGTCGCGCACGTTCTTCGGTTGCGACTCATCCTCGCTAATCGCCTTCAGGCGCTGCTGACGCACCACCATGTCCTGGAAATGCGCCGGGGCAATCTGCTCCAGTTCCGCATACGGGTCAACGGGCGCCAGGGGCATCGTCGCAATCAGGCTATCCGTTGACTGAGACGGAAGCGGGCCCTGCGGGGCTGCAGCATTTTCCGTTGGAGCCGCAGGGGTTATCGGCGCGGCAGTTACAGGAGGCGTTACAGATGCGGAATCCGCCAAGGCGAACACACTCAAAAACACTACCAAACAAGCAATTCTACACATGTACTCATTCCCCTAGAAATGTCCAATGAAAAATGAAAACCTTCTCCTGCGGCACTTTTCATTCTTCATTTTAATTCTTAATCTTCTTGCTATTGTCCACCTGGCCCACAAAGCTCGATATTCCCAGGTCGCGAATCGTCTGGGCATACTTGCCGTGCATATAGCTGTTCACACTCTCGGCGTCATCCATCTGCAAAACCGTCAGGGCAGAATCACGAACATCCTCGAAGTTGATGGAACGGATAATCTTCTTGGTCGACATCACGCTCCAGGGAGTCATCGAAAGTTCGTCGACACCAAGTCCCACCAAGAGCAACACGCTCATCGGGTCTGCACTCATTTCACCGCAAACCGCCACGGGGATTCCCTCACGGTGAGCCGCCTGGACAGTCTGGTAAATCATACTGAGCACCGCCGGATGGTGCGGCTGGAACATGTCCGTAATCAATTCGTTCGTGCGGTCTACGGCCAAGGTAAACTGAATCAGGTCGTTCGTACCGATGCTGAAGAAATCCACCTCTTTCGCTAGTTTGTCCACAATCATCACCGCGGCGGGGACTTCGATCATCACACCCATTTTCACCTTGGCGACCTTGTGGCCTTCGGCCTCGAGTTCCTTGCGGCTTTTCTCGATGCAGGCGCGGGCACGGCGGAGTTCCGTCATCCCCGAAATCATCGGCAACAGCAAGCGCAGGTTACCCTTGGTATTCGCAAGCAGCAACGCCTTCAGTTGGGTGCAGAAAATATCTTCGCGGTCGAGACACACGCGAATCGAGCGCCATCCCATAAACGGGTTCGACTCATTCACCGCCGTAATGCCGTTCACCAATTTGTCGCCACCGGCATCCAAGGTACGGATCGTAACGGGGCAAGGGAACATCGTCTCGAGGATATAGCGGTAGGCATCACGCTGCTCGTCCTGAGTCGGCGCGTCCTTACGCAGGAACAAGAATTCAGAACGGTAAAGGCCAATACCCGTCGCACCGAAATCCGTCACCTTTTCCGATTCCGACGGAAGTTCGATGTTGGCGTGCAAGGTGATATACTTGCCGTCGCGCGTCATCGGCTCCAGCTGGCGCATCGTGAACAGTTCACGGCGCTGCCGTTCAAAGACTTCCTGACGTGCATGGAATTCGTTGACGTCGTCCTGGTTCGGATTGATTACGACTTGTCCGCTAGAACCGTCGACAATGACCGTATCGCCGGGCTTCACCATAGCCGCAAAATTGCGGAGACCCGACACCAACGGTATCTGGAGCGAACGGGCAAGAATCGCCACGTGGCTAGTACGACCACCGGTATCCATCGCAAGAGCAGCCACCTGGCCGGGCTTGATCGACATCAGTAGGCTCGGCAAAAGTTCGTGGCCCACCAGAATCACACCGTCCTCGCGAGCTTCATCCTCCAACACAGGTCCGGAGTCTTCCATCGCCGCCATCAGACGGTTGTACACGTCCCTCAGGTCCGCCGCCTTGTCGCGCATCGCCGGGGAATCGACCTTCTCGAACTGGTCGATATAGGAGCCCAGCACCACGTGAACCGCCCAGCGCGCATTCTTGTGTTCCTTACGGACCTTATCAAGGATTCCGTTGATCAACACGGGATCCTGCAAAATCATCAAGTGCGTCGCAAAGATGAGGCTGTCCTTCATCCCTGTGCGACTTTCGGAAATTTCCTTGATCTGCGAAACTTCCTTGACCGTCTTGTGAATCGCCTTCAAGAAGAGCTGTTCTTCGTCAGCAAGACGGCTTTCCGGCAGTGTCTCTTCCACCACCGAAATATTCCGGTTGATAACCGGGAAAACGCGTCCCATGGCAAAGCCCGGAGACGCAGGCACGCCCGCCAATACAGTGCGGACGGGAGCCTTATTACTAGCAGGGTTCTTCGTTGAAGTGGTCATTGAACAGACTTTCCAGCTGAGAAGCCACGCTTTCTTCATCTTCGCCGTCTATCTCGAACTTGACTTCGGAGCCAGCGGGAATGGCGAGCATCATCACATTCAAGATGCTCTTTGCATTTGCCTTGGAGCCTTCGAACACAATCGAGATGTCGCTTTTCGCCTGACCGGTAATATCGACGATCATTCCGGCCGGCCTAGCGTGAATTCCCAACTTGTTTGTCACCACCAGTGTTTTCTCTATCATTTTTTCCTCAGAACAAATCCACATTGATATCGAGACCGTCGTGCAGGATAACGCGTACCAAGCTATCCGCCGAGTGCACCGTCTTCACCAAATCGTCATGCAAGGTCCTGTCGTTCAGCAAGATGCCGACCGTATTGTCCTTGGATTCAATCTTCGTCTGAACCTTGACGATCAGTTCATCCAAATGGTTCGTTACGCCCTCGAGTTCGCCGATCAGCTTGTCGGCATCGCTCATCACCTTATCGGTATTGGCGAACATATTGTCGATGGGAGGTTTCACCCCGTCAATCAGGCTGTCGACCTTCACCACCACCTGGTTCAGCCCTTGCAGGCTCTTCTTGAGCTGCGGGTCCGTCGTATTCAGCATGGTAATGGCACGGTCTTCCAGGGTTTCCGCTTTCACGAGCAGGGTCTTGAACCTTTCCTGGAACTCTGGATTCACGATTGTCTGGTTCAGGGCGTGCTTCACCGATTCCAGAAGCACCTTGGTGCTGTCGCAAAGTTCGCCCGCAAGGCCGATCGCCTCGGCAATACCCGCATCGAACTGGCCGGTAATGGTATCGCCCGGTGCAAAGTAGTCTGTCTGATCGCCCAGGATAATGCCGATCTGGCGTTCACCCATAATGCCGATATTCTGCACACGGATTTCAGAATCCTTCGGAATCTTCACGTCGGTACGCAGGCGGATGGTCACCACCACACGGTGCCCCGAGAGCTCAATGGCCTCGACCTTTCCGAGCTTCACGCCGTTTACCTTGACGGGGTCGTCCAAAACGAGCGTGCTCACCTGGGTAAAACGGAGATGGAAAGTATTAAACGTTTCCCGTGGATCCTTCTCGTTCAAAAAGAAAATTCCGAAAACAAGAATGATAAGGGCCAGTATGACCACTAGGCCGACTGAAAAATAAAGAGCCGTATACTTTTTCATTTGAGCTTCAATCTAGCATTTTTGTATATAGCGCAGAAAAAAAGCCCTCTAAAAAGGGGGCTTTGAGGCTAGAAATAGGTTTTTGCGAACGGGATAGACGGTTTATTCTTCCACACGCGTAATGGGGCTGTTGTTCTCGATGCCGTTTACATGGCGGTCGAGCCAGTCCCAGAGCAGGGCATCGCGTTCTTCCTTCTTGAGCAGGAACTTCTCGCGACCTTCCTTCTGCATAAATACGTCGAGGTAGGTCATCAGCACGCCACCGGCCACCGACACGTTCATCGATTCGGTAATGCCGTACTGCGGGAGCTTAAACTCGTAATCAGCATGGGCGAGCGTATCGGGATGGTTCCCGTGGAATTCGCTACCCAGGTAGAAAGCCGTCGGCTGGCTTAAATCCAGATCCAGAACGGAGTTGGTCGTGTTGGTGCTCGCCACGGCAATCTTGTAGCCCTTCGCACGCAGCTTTTCCATGCAGAGCATGCGCTTCTTGTAAAGGTACAGGCTCATCCACTTGTAGGACCCCTTCAGAATGGACTTGTTCACGCTATAGGCGTTGTCCTCTTCAATAATGTGTACATCCTGGAGACCAAAGACTTCGGCGGTGCGAATCACGGCAGAAATGTTGTGCGGATCGAACAGGTCTTCCAGCACCATGCAAAAATGCCTTGTGCGACGATCCACCACAGATGTCAAAAGTTCGCGGCGGCGTTCCGTTACGCGCGCCAACAGGGATTCCATCGATTCTCTTTCTTCGCTCATTTCTTGTCCTTGATTATTTGATTGTCGTCTACCATGATGGGCACAGCCTGCATATCCTGCTTGCGCTTTTCCTTGCGGGCCTTCTGCAAACGTTCAAAGTCGCCCAGCTCCCAATGGGCACCGTTGACCACTTCTTCAAAATCCAACACGTACTGTACATTCTCGGAAGATTTCAGGGCTGCACTCTTCAGCATCGGTTCCTTATTGCCGCTAAAGTACATCTTGGAAGCCTTCTTGATATCATCGACAATATGGTCAATCTTGCTGTTCACGACACTCCGGAACACTTTCATTTGCATAATGGAATTGAGCACCGAATTCGCCGGAAACACGATGGCAGTTAATTTGTACTTAAGTTTGTTTCCCGGAAGGGGATCCATGTCCAGATACGCGATTGCCGTTCCGTGCAACTGCCACTTGAGCACATGCGCATGGCCGTAACCGAAGAACAGGTTGCGCATCCCGAGCCGTTTTCCGGCGCTATCCTGCAGGGCCCAGTAGAATTCCCCGGAAAGGCTGCGACCGTTGCTTCCGTTAAAGAAACGCCTGTTCGGATGCGTATACTCAAGCGTGTAGTTTTCGTCCAAGTAGGCGTTGATCAGCTGCGCCGTAAAGGGCATATTGTCAAACAGGTACTTGATGACACTTTCGTTCAGCGGAAGCGTTCCCTCGTTCACATAGATCGCACGATAACGTCTGCCAAGCCTTGCATAGACTTCCGCCGCCATCGTGACATTAGGATCAGGCAAAAAGCCGCGTTTTTCCACTTCCTTGAAGACACCGCAGAATTCCTTGTCGTACTTGTGGTGCGGCCAAGGTTTCTTGTCTTCTTCGAAACAGCCTTCGTAGTCAATGTCCATGCAGATCTTGAGACCCGAGCAGAGCGCACGCAAGTCGTCTTCGTTACCCAGCTTTTGGCGGAGTTTTTCATGGAGGTGCCGATTAATAAGCGAGTCCGCCAAAACATCCTGCACGGCATTATCCGTAGCAAAAGACACCGCGGCACAGAAAAGCATCGCAACGGCAACAAACATCACCTGTCGAGCAAGACGCAACATCAGTCCCTGAACTCCAGACTATCAAGCGGAACCACCGTAAACGGCTTCAAGGCTTCCAGTTTCGCCACGGGCGCCACAATCGAGACTGTCATCTTGTCCATGTCAAAATACTTCTTGGTCATCGCCTTCACCTGGTCTGCCGTCACGGCGTTGATTTCCTTGACGTAATCCAAGTAGTGGTCGAAGGTCTTTCCAATCAATTCACCCCGCGCAAAAATCGTCGCGGTCGCTTCGGGACTATCAAATAGGCTCGGGAGGCTTTCGATCAGCGACTTTTTCGCCTGCGAAAGTTCTTCTTCGGTGGGGCCTTTTTCGGCAAATTCCTGCACTACCTCGCGAATCAGCTTCAACGCAAAATCAACCGACTCCACCTTGGTTTGCAAGGCAATCGTCACCAAGGCCGTATCGTGGTAGTCGTTGCCGACGGAGCTATACACGCTATAGGCAAGGCCTTCGTCACTGCGCACACGGTTCATCAGGCGGCTCGTGAAACTTCCGCCCCCCAGAATGAAACTCGCGACAGCCGCCGGGTAGTAATCCTCGTGCGGTCTCTTCACGAACGGCTGGTTCATCGAGATATTCGCCTGCGTAATGTCCTTGTCCACCACGTAGATGCCAGGCTTGCGCAAGAACGAAAGCGGCTGCGGTTCTGCCACCGTGGGTTTCGCCGCCTTCTTCTTTGCCGAAGAGTCCGCCGCACCGACCGCAATTTTCCAGCCTTCGAAGAATTCCTTGAGTTTCGTGACAGCGGAATCCCGATCCACATCGCCCGAAAGCGCAAACACGATCCGGTTCGAAGAATACACTCCCTGGGACAAGCGTTTCACGTCGGCAACGGAAACCTTCTTGTACTCCTCCGCGTTGGCATCCCACAACCTCGGATTCGGGGCATAGTTCACCTTGGAACGGAGCGCCGAAAGCACCTTCGCCGGAGTATCGTAACGGCGGTCATAAGCAGTCAGGAAATTCGCCCGCAAAATCTCAAGCTGTTCCTTGTCAAAGGCGGGGGCCGTGAGCACCTGTTTCGCCAAGGCAAGCATATTGTCAAAATCCTTCGAAAGGCAGTCTATGTCAAAAGTCGATGTGAAGGTCCCGACCGACGAACTCAGGCCCGCACTGATAAATTCCAAAGAATCGTCAAGGGCTCGGGCCGAAAAACCGCCACCACCGCCACGACGCAGCATACTACCCACCATGGAACTTGCCGCCTCATCCTTCAGGACCATCGGCACATGCGGCTGCTCAAAGTAAACTGTAAAATTCACCAGCGGAAGGCTACGGTCACTTACGATGTAGCCCGCAATCCCAGGAGCAATTTCGACACGGAAATCCTTCGGATAGGGAGCCACATAGCGAAATTCCGGAAACACGATATCCTTGTAGCTTGCGGGCACCGCCGGGGTTTCAGCCTTCGCCACCGAGTCCGCCACGACCTGTTCTGCAACAGGGGCCGACACCGTATCCGCCGAGGCAGCGGAAGTAACGGGTTCCGTCTGCGGCTCCGGCGAACCCGAACACGCCATAAGCCCTACAGCAAAAAAGCCGCTAAAGGCAATATGCAAAAATCTTGACATTTTCATCGTCTGTCAAAATAGAAAAAAAATGGAACTCCAGGACGACTGCCTCGATGAAGTCATCCTCGGAGCGAAGCGAAGGGGATCCATCGAATAACATCCCTTTTGGATCCCGTCGGTCGTTACACTTCCTCCAGGATGACTATACAAACCACAACCTACTATTTTCTACATTTTCCCACATGTCCGGAACCATCCGTTTTGCACCGAGCCCTACGGGCTACCTCCACGAAGGGCACCTGCTTTCCGCCCTTTACGTGTGGGCCGCAGCAAAGAAATGGAACCTGAAGGTGCACTTGCGCATCGAGGACCACGACCAGGGTCGCGCCCGCAAGGAATACATCGACAGCATCTACGAAGACCTTGCCTGGCTAGGCTTCAAGTACGACAGCCAAAGCATCCAAAGCAGTCACTTTGACTTTTTCCAGAAGATCCTCGAAAAGCTCGTCGCCAAGGGATTCGTCTACCCTTGCACCTGCAGCCGCAAGCAGCTCCTCGCCGAAAATCCGCGTAGCGAAACCGGCGAAGTCATCTATCAGGGAAAATGCAGCGCGCAGCCCCTCCCCTGCAGCGAACCGCACAACCTTCGCATCGCGATTTCAGACAAAGTAATAGACTGGCGTGACGAGCGTCTCGGAGACTTCCACGAAAACCCGAAGCAGCAATGTGGCGACTTCCCGATCCGTGACCGCGACGGTTTCTGGACCTACCAATTCGCCGTCTGCATCGATGACCTCACGCAACAAATCACGCACATTGTCCGCGGCGAGGACATCCTCAGTTCCACCGCCCGCCAGATTGCCCTTTCGCAGATGATTGCAGAAGCCTGTACAGGCGACGCCTCGCTCCAGGTTCCCGCCTATACGCGCCCCCTGTACCTGCACCACCCCCTTATCGTCGACACTACCGGCAAGAAGCTTTCCAAGCGTGAACACGCCCACAGCCTCCGCCAAGACAAGGAGGCAGGAATCTCTCCCGAAGCCCTGTTCGGAAGGGTACTTTTCAAGGCCGGGCTCCAGGAGAGCGACTCCCCCACGCCCCTGGAAGACGCACTTGGACAAATCATCCGTACTTTATAGCAACCACCCCGTTCATCCCCTCGAAAAATAAGTATATTCAGGGTATGTCATCGCCATCCGCTGTTGTTGCTAAAATAAGGCAAGAAGCGGCCCTCTTTGATACCAAGGACCGTCTCCTCAATTTTGCCACCAAGAACGACTTCCAGTCTCCCCTTGTCATGGAAGCCGGTGACCTGTTCTTTGAAAAATGGCTCCAGGCCAAGGGTCCCCTTCCGCTAGAATCGTTCTTCCAGGTTTCAGCCAACTTTACGGCTCAGCAAAAGATAACCGCCATTGACGCGATGACGGCGGTTCTCCGCAACAAGCTTGAAGATTTCGGCGAGACAGACCTCTACCTGGTCCTCGGTTTCTTGAAGTGGGACGGCAACGCGCTCGCCCCGAGCCTGCTCATTCCCCTGGATGCCGACCCCGTCCAAAAGACGCTACAGATTTCGAAGCGCACCCCCATCGAGAACGTCATCCTCCGCGAACGCCTCAAGGATTCCGTGACGCTTCCCACCGCCGAAGACGCGGTCATCAACGGCAAGTTCAGCCTGCTTCTCTACTTTTCACTTTTTGAAAAGGCGATTGCAAGCAACCGCAACTGGAAATTCACGCGCCACGGCCTCTGTCTCAGTTTCTTCAACACAGACCAGCTGCTCCTCAAGAAACGCATGGCCCTGGGATTCCAGGACAAGACGATCAACGCCAATCCGGCACTCGCCTCCCTTTTCAGCGAAGACGGTTTCCAGACGCAGGAATCCCTTTTCGAAGAACAGAATTTTGACAAGGTGTTCTCGCCTGCAGACCACCATTTCCTTTACACCACGGATTCGCATACAGACAAGGTCATTGTCGACGCCCTGAACGACCAGGCGAAAGCCTACGCCATCCAAGCGCTCCCCGGCACTGACAAGATGAAGGTTGCCGCAAACATCGTAGCCGATTCCGTCGCCAAGGGACAAAAGGTTCTCGTGGTTCACCGCCGAGCCGTTTCCGGCCGTGCCTTCAAGGAAGCCTGGAAACCCGCTTTCCGCAGTTTCCCGCAAGCCGACCGCAGTGTCCTGGAACAGGATGTCCGCAAGATGCGCGCGGAATTCCAGGAATACTACGACACCGTCAACAATCCGATTGCACCGGCGAACGTTCCGCTGGCAAACCTTCTCGAAGAATTCATCGCCATCAAGCCGTCCAAGCACAAGTACCCCGCTTCGGTCTTGCAAGGGATTTCTTCACTGAACTACCAGCAATACCAAGACCTCAAGAAAGACCTTCTCCTTCTGAACGAGCTCTATTTCGACAAGAAGGGAATCGAAGCACGCAAGGCATTCCAGGGCGTGAAGCTTCCTGGCCTCGACGCCGAACTGCAGCAGACCTTATCGCAGGAACTGAACCGCGCCGCAAGCCGCGCCACGAGCCTCGACGGACTCATCAAGATCATGGAAGCCACAGGGCTTTTCCCCACGGGCATCTTCCTTTCGAGTCTCGCCGACACACTGGAAATCATCCGCGACCACTTCAACAAGGACACTCCCGAGTTCGAAGACTGGCAACTGCGCAGCCACAACTGGACTGCCTACCGCGACACACTCACGGCACTTCCCGAAGCGGGCGACCAATGGGTGCGCTATCGCAGGCAGACCTCCGAAATTTATACTGACACCGCTGTCGACGAAAACATCCAGTCGGCACGCGAAGACTTCGCCGAAAGTCAGAAGGCCACGCTCAAGGGACTTTCCGACCGTTACCGTTCTTCTAGGCGCAAGCTCCTTTCGGTGCTCCGTAACCCGAAGAACGTGGAATCCGACGCCCATCTGCTTGACCTAATCGATACGTTGCTCGAACTGCAGGCCAACAAGAGGGCGTACAAGGAAAGTGCCGTCCTCGGCAACCATCTGCTCGGCAAGGACTGGCATTACGAACGTTCCAATTGGGTCGAGCTCAACACCAAGATCCAGTTCATCTACGAATTCCGCGACAACCACAAGAACGATCCCAAGCTCGACCTGCTCCTGCAAATTCTCGAGCAGTGGCACCTGTTCAAGGAAATGCTCCCGCAAATCGACGAGCTGTACCGTTCTGTCCTTGAACTCCAGCAATCCATCAAGCAAATCAACAAGGCGATGGAACTGGAAACTCCGCTCGAAAGCTTGAGCATCGAAAAATGGCTCGGCAAGATCAAGTCCTGGAGCGAAAACTGGGAACACCTCGACATCCACGTGCAGCTGACCGCTCTGTTCAAGAAAATGGAAAGCTATCCATGCAAGGGACTGGTGCAATTCATTTCCGACCCCGAGAACGCGGACAAGGAACTCATCAATGTCGTGTCTTCCTGCTGGAGCAGGGAACAGATCCAGAATGTCACCAAGACATGTCCGAACCTGTTTACGCAACCGCCCAAGGAACGGTCCAAGAAGAGCAAGGCATACCGTGAACTTTTGGACAAGTTCAGCAACGCGAACTTCAGCGAGCTGCACCAGGCCGTCGAGAAGAATCCCGACGCGCTTACGCACCTTACCCTGAGCGACACCTTCCGGATTTCCGAAAAGACTACTTTTGACATCGCACTCATCCTGGATGCCGACAGCATCTCGATTGCCGAAGCAATCCCGACCATCCTTGCCGCTGGCAAGACCATCCTTGTCGGCGACCCGCACAATCCGGCGCTGGAATTCCAGCCACTTGACGCCTTCCAGGACCAGCCGTACCCGCATTCGCCTTTCTTCCAGGAAAGCATCCTGACCGCAGCGCTCCGTCAGGGCATTCCGACCCGCGAGCTCTGGTTCTCGTCGCTGTATGGCGACGCCGCTCTCGTTTCGTTTGCGAACAGCCACATCTACAACCACGGCATCAAGCAGTTCCCGACCCCAAGCAGCGAACCGTTCAAGGGAATCCGCCTCAAGGTCGTCGATGACAAGGTGAACGCCATTGCGCAGGCAGCCCTGCAGCATGCCGAACGCCACCCCGAAAAGACACTTGGAATCATCGCATTCCACCAATCCACCTGCCGCGAAATCGAAGACGCTATCCGCGCCCAGCTCCTGGCAGGCACTCCCATGGCGGCATTCTTCTCGCGCCCGAATCAGGACATCAGCTTCTTCGTAAAGACGCCGGACCGCGCCGTTGACCGCTTCAGGGATGTCGTCCTCATTTGCGGCGAACCGGAAATTGCAAGCAACAACAAGGTTGCCACCTGCTCGACACTCGCCAAGAAGGAACTTCAAGTTTTCATATCGGAATCGGATTCCTCAAAGGGCAACGACCAGAAGCACACCCTTTTCCACGAATGGATCAACCATCTGCAGAACAAGGAATACAACGCCGACGAAACGACAACGTCCGCCAGTTCCCCGCTTCGCGAACAAGTCCTCAAGGCACTCTCCAGCGAGAACATCCAAGCGAAGGAAAGCTTCTCCCGCGGAGGCATCCCCGTCGGCCCCGTCATTATCGACGCGAACAATCCGAACCGCTACCTCGCGCTCATCGAGGACGACTGCACCGCGGAACGTTTCCGCGACTCGGTCGAAGACCGCGACTACATTCGCCCGCAGATTTTGAAACAGCTCGGCTGGAAGGTCATGAACCTCTGGCTTCCCTTCTGGTTCATGGCGCAGAAGGACGAAGTTGGCCACCTTGTGGCGACCATCGCTATTGAACAGAGTGTCGCCCCGCCGCCGTCCACCGCAACCGAAGAAGAAGACGATTCCGAAGTCTTTGCCAATAGCGCCCCGACGACGGTCCCGTACCAGGTACAGCACCCGAAAATCGAGGGCACGGCCCACGACAAGCCGATCGCGGAACTCCCGACAGCAGCGCTCATCACGCAGCTCAAGTTCTATGTGGACTCCGAGGCGCCCATCCATCAGGACATCCTGATCCTGCGCATCCTGGAACTCCACCACGTAGACCGTATGGGCCCCATCCTCCAGAAGGCGCTCACCGAGGCCATCAACCAGGGCCTGCAGAAAAAGCGCTTCATTAAGACCGGCCCGTTCTTCTACTCGCTCAAGCCGAAGGAACTCGCCCCGCGCAACCGCACAGGACGCCCCGACTTCGAAAGAAAACTGGCCTACGTCGCACCGGAAGAACGCGCCCTCATGCCGCAAAGCATGGACGAGCACGCCCTTAAGGAAGCGATGGGCTTGTTAGAGTAAGTCATCCTCGCTTGCAAAGACTCGGCAGGTCTTCGGTATAAGTATAAGTCATCCTCGACCAAGCGTCAGCGCGGGAGGGGATCCAGTCCCTTAAATTTTCAACATTCGGCCTCTGGAGATTTCCTCCGCCGAAAAAAGATAAACGGATTCGCTGCGATTACTTCACTTTCACGACGAAAGCGGTAATGTTATAGGCAGAAAGCTCGCGGGCCTTGTCCTCGGCGGCCTTCTTGTTCGCCCATCCACCGCCACGAAGCTTGTAGAAGGGTGCATCGAACACCACCTGGATGGCGTAACCGGTGCTTGCAGAAATCTGCGCACGGCGACGCTGGGCCGCATCAAAATCGGCGACCGATTCAAACTGCAGCATATAATAGCCGTCGGACTTGGAGGCCTTTGCGGTAGCCTTGCCAGGCACAGCCGAAGCTTCATTCGTCGCGGAATCACGCAGCGAGGCGCTCAACACGGGCTTATATTCCTTGCCACGGAACAGGGAATCCAAATCCGTAGGCTCTGCCGCAAACGACGCAACCGTCGCGGCGGCACACAGACTCATAGCAGCTAAAATCTTTCGCATGCCGCAAATATAACAAAAAGGCCCTGCCTATGCAGGGACCTTTTCAAATTAAGTTCCGGTTGGATTTACTTGGCAGCGTTTTTCAGGTATTCCGTGTTGGGAATCGGAGAACGCTTCACGCCCCAGACCGAGGTGTCCTCGTTCTTGCCGTACTTGCCGGCCTTATCGAGTCTGATAAAGGTCGTGTACTTGACAATGTAGGCGCCCGTTCCGACCACGCGGCCCTTGTCAGAGCGAGTGTTCCAGCCGATGAAGAAGTTGGAACCGATGCCGGCATCGATACAGGTCTTGCCACCGAAGTAATCGATCTTCTTGCCGTTTTCGTCGGTTTCAGTATTCTTGCTGTCATCGCAGAAGATCTTGCCGCTCTTGCCAGCCACGTAGTTACCTAGGTTGGTGTAGATCTGCAAGTCGTAGGAGAAGTAAATCTTTGCGGGATCCAGATCTTCGTCCTTGAAGCCCTTGGCCTTCATGTCGTTGATCAGGGAGTACATGTCTGCTTGAGCGAACAAGCCCAGACGGCCACCTTCAGCAGCGATGACTTCGTTCTTCGACAGGTTCGTAGAATAGCCGTTCACCGTTACGACCGGGACATTGTCGCCGACAGGAGAGTTAGCCGTACTTGCAAAGTTGTTTTCGACAATCTTGACTTCAGGTTCACCGCTCACCAGGATCCACGGAGAAGGCAGACGCTTGGTTTCGTTGTAAGAAGTCGGAGAGTTCCAGTTGTAGCCAGCATCAGCGGCGGCACGGAGCGTATCGCTACCCGGTAGGGCAATATCGGCACTGTCCACCCAGAAGACGTTAGTCATGTCACCGGAGAGACGGACAAAGTCACCCACGTGCGGAGAGACATCGCCACGGATGTACTGATACTTGATACGGCCTTCGCCATTTGCAGAACCCACAAGGGCGTCCTGGGCACCGGTCACCGAGGCAACGGTGCTGTTCAGGATAGAGACAAAGCGGCTTTCTTCGGAGAGGTCCACTGCGGAATTCAGGTAGAAGTCCAGAGCGTTCTTCTTCTGGTCCGTCACGATCCTGACCGGTTCAGACATGGTCACCACAAGGCTATCGAATTCGCTGAGTTCATCGCCCCTTCTAATGGCACGCACTTCAGCACGCACCGGGACAGGAGCAATGCGGTCGGTCAGTTCGCCGGGGAAGCCCTGCTTAATGTCCTTACCCTTGTCCATGAACTCTGCGTAAGAAATCACCTTACCCTTACCGGCGGTCTTGATACCCTTAGAGAGCTTGCAAGTATCACACTTGAAGTAATCGGAGCTCAGCTTGACCACGTTGGTGCAGTAGCCGTCGGCGCCGGCACCGGAGCAGTCAATATCGGTATCCTTGTTCACCTTGACAAGGGCGTTACAGAGAATCAAGGTATCCTTCGAAATGTTGGAGAAGCCTTCTGCAACCGGGTTGTGCTTCAGGGCAGAAGAGGAATCCCACACCACGCAAATCTGGGTCGGCACGGAGTCCTTATGAATAGCGCGGTGGTAGTAGATGGCCACGGAGTCACCCACACCGTCGAGGTATTCCTGGTTCATGCTGAAGTACGGAGACGGAATCTTGTATTCGACTTCAGGAACAGAACCATGGACGTCAAACACGTCAGCAAGACGCGGAGACGGAACCGGCGGTTCGCGGAAGTAGATCGGAGTATACGCAGCGAACACGAAGTCATTGTAGGCAGCCACAACCGTACCCGGATTATGGATGGTCGGATCCGTATCGTAGCGGTATTCCTTGGTTGCCATGACAGAAATCGTTGCATAACCATTCTCGAATTCGGCATCAGAGAAGGTGATGTAATCAGAACTTCTCGGATCCCTATGAATCGCAAAGTTACAGTCTTCGCAGACAAAGTAATCACCGTTGTCGTTCGGCTTGAGCACGGCAAGGTAGAGTTCATAGATGCTACCGACCCAGCGCTCGTCGTAGGAACCGTCAGCTTCGGGCTGGTCGCCACCGATGGTTTCACCCGTGGTATCAGGAGCGGACACGAACTGGATAATCGGCAGGTAGAAGTTGATCTTCAGAGCATTGGTACGGCCGGTCACATTGACAGAGAACTCGTTGTTCGGGGCGGTCAGGTCGTCCATATCCACGGTCACGTAGACGGTATCGACACCGTTATCGCCGATCGTACGGGAATCACCAAAGTTAATCTTCTTGAACGATTCAGAACCGTCTTCGCCCACCGTTCTTTCATAGAGTTTCATCAGGTTGCTGGACGCGCTCAGCGTATACTGCATACCCTTAGCATCAACCGGCTGAATGACCAGCGGGTCACCCGGATTTTCGGCTTCGCCCACATTGGAAACATAGACCGGCACAAATTCGCCACCCATGGCGCTCTTGGTGACCTTGTACTTGCCGAGCTTCTTGACGTCGCCCGTATCGTCGTTGATTTCGACCGCTTCGCCATCGGCGTAGACCACGTCGACTTCGCCACTCGGACGGAAGCTTGCGACCTTCTTGGACTTGCCATCGATAGTCACGAACAAGGTGTAACGACCGGCACCGAGGCAAACCTTGGACTTGTCGATCACCGGAGCCGTCGGGACTCTCAAATCGATACCACACTTATAGATATCGGGTGTAGAAACATTTTGGAACATGGTAATGCCGGCGGAAGCCTTTTCAGGCATGGTCACGGCCGGATCCGTAATCTTGCCACCCTGAACGAGGGTGTAGGAAATCGGAAGACCTGCAGCAGAAATTTCAGTACCGCAATAGGTCTTGGTTTCGGACGTTCCGCTAGCGGCAGCGGCGCAGGAACCATCCCCCGACTCAGCATAACAAATGTCGTAAGTCGTTTCGGTACCGTTCTTCTTGCCCTTCATGGATATAGCGGTCTTCTGCACGATGTACATATTCGTCTTGATACGCACGTTACTCATATTGGTACGGCGGTCGCAGAAGAAGATGTCAATATCGTAGGAAGTGCCAGCCTTGAGCTTACCCGTTGCACCCGTAAATTCATCAAGATTCACGTAACCCGGAGCGGCAAGGTGGGTACCACCGAGGTCCACGGCGAGCTTGTTGTCAATGAACACCCAAATGTCATCGTCACCACGGAACGAGAACTGCATACCTGTACGGTAGGTGAAGTTCGCATGGGATTCAAAGCAGAACATCTGGTTGTTATCCCCCTTGATACGCAAATCCCACGTGGTGTTGTCGTAAACGTTGGGATGCTGACCGTCACCAAATTCACCCGCGGACACCGGATAAAGGTCAATATAGGGCAAACCGGAAACAGGATCTACGGCGGACCAGTCCATTACATTAGGAAGGGCTGCAGCAGCGACAGCAGAGATATTGTTCGCGGCAGCATTCTGGGCAGGAGTGTTAGTCATTTGGCCTTCCCCAAGACCATAGGCAACGTTGCCTAGACCCTCACGGGGGAACGCAGCCTGGGCACAGAGACCCGTGCAAGTCCCCGCCTTGATAGAGTCAGCCAGGTCGTTCAAGATGGTAAAGGCGCCGGTCTTTTCGGTATAGGAATCATATTCCCACATACCTTCCTTCGTCAAGCTGAAGGTCACGTCGCGGCAGTGCTTCACGCTTGTGCCATATGCATCATCAAACATGGCTTTGAAAGCCTCGTCGCTCACAAAGCATCCGCTCAAAGCATTGTAGGTCGGCTTCTTGGTAGAGGGATCCAGAATGTCAGCCACGATACCCGGAGTCACGCCGATACAAGGAACCGTATTCGCAGCACCATTACCTGGGTAATTGTACTTAGCGGTAGCAGCATAGCACTGGCTAGAAGCTTTTGTCGGGTAGGCATCGCAAGTAAACGCGCCGTGCAAGCTTGCGTCGGTATCATAGAGGAAGGCGGCCAACTGGTAGGTGCAGTTGCCTTCAACCATGGGGTCCGTTTCAGAAATAGAGGCAACGCCTTCATCTTCTGCCTTTTCCGGGTCGGCAATAAAGTAAATCTTGTTGGTATTCGGGTAAGCGTCAAAGAACACGTTCATCGGGAACGGAGTGAGCGGAGCGCCCCAGCCATCGACACCGATCGGGTCTTCGAGAGTTTCGTCGTCTTCACGGAAGATGATGAAGTTTTCCGGCATGGCTTCGTTCATCCAGACCACGTAGTACCATCCGCACATATTGGGGTCGACCTTCAGCGGCTGACGGTTTTCGAAAGTTCCATCGGGAGACCACTGCGGCACGGTGGACTTCCATTCTTCGTCATCGGGAACAAGAATATAGAAGTACTTGATATTCGGTTCATCATAGGAAACCAAGGTCGTGTTTGCCTGTTTCGGGTTTTCAAGCACCCAAACGTCCTTACCGGCACCAGGGCAAGCGATGTCACGCTGGTTCTTCGGAAGGTTCGGGTCATAGGCAGACTTACCGTTCCATGTGCTCTTGAGGACATAGTTCAACGGGTTCGTAGCCGCACTTGCAAGACCGAAGGTCGTTTCCTGAGCTTCGCCCTTGGCTGCGGACAAATCATAATCATAATAACCGGTAGCCGCATTCAAGGCGGTTCCAGGGACCAGGGCAGCAATGTTATTCATAGTAACATAGACACTAGTCCAGTCATCAGGTTTCTTAAAATGCAGTGTGCCTTCGCAAGCAGCAAGAGCATTCTGCACTCCAGCGAAAATCAGACAGGTACCCAAAACCCACTTCCACATGGAGATTTTCGTTTTTTTCATCATTTTAGTTTCCATCGATGTTTTTCCTACCAACGGCATAACAAAAAGACCGGCCTTTTTGAAATGCCACATACCGCCCTCAAATTTATTCTTTTCTAGGAAAAAATGCCAACTCTTTTTGTAATTTTTGATAAAAAAACCGTTCATTTTTGTAAACAAACGGTGGATTCGCATTTAATAGTGAATAAAATCACACAGGAAAAGCACCGTTTGTAAACAACTGTTTTCAAAGTTCTTGCATTAGACACATTCTTTTTACTACATTTCGAGTGAACAACGGAGCACTTATGCAGGACATGGACAGAACAATTGCCAGTGGCAACACCATCAAACTCCCCATCGCAAAGATGAGGCCGCACCTGATTGTACTCTATCCGCAAAACCAGTTCAAGCAGATTCCCCTTGAAAAGGGCACGGTCATCCTGGGCCGCGGCCAGGATGCCGACATCCGCATGGACGACGAACTGGTCAGCCGCAGGCATTGCGCCATCACCTTCGACGGTATCGACGTCACCGTGAAGGACCTGGGCAGCACCAACGGCACCTTCGTAGACGGAAGCCCCGTCGCCGAAAGCAAGCTCGAAGACCACAACCGCCTGCAAATCGGCAAGATGGTCCTGAAGGTGGACTTCAAGGACGCAAGCGAAGAAGCCTTTGACCGAGAGCTCTACGAAGCGGCCACCATGGATCCGCTGACCAAGATCAGCAACCGCCGCACCTTTATGGACAGGAGCCTCGGCGAACTCGCCCTCGCCCGACGCAACAATTATTATATACACGCCATTATGGTCGACGCGGACCACTTCAAGCGCGTCAACGACACCTGGGGCCACCAGTGCGGCGACATGGTCCTTAAGGAAATTGCCCGTATTCTCAAGGAAGAAAAGCGCGAATCCGACCTGCTCGCCCGTTACGGCGGCGAAGAATTCGTATTGCTCTTGAGCGGAATCGGCCCCGAAGATGCCAAGAGGAGCGCAGAACGCCTGCGCAGCGCCGTGGAACGCCACCGTTTTTCTTGGAAGGATACGGTTATCCCCGTGACCATCTCATTGGGACTCGCTAGCCGTCAGGGCGAAAGCATCGGCAAGATCGAAGAAATGATCGCCGAATGCGACCGTCTGCTGTATGTCGCCAAGGAAAACGGCAGAAACCAGGTAGCATCAACCTAAGCCCGCCTTCGCGGGTATGACAGCAGCGAATGGCACGCGCACGCAAGACAATTACACCCGACCCGTATGCAAAACCGATAGCGAAACCGCTACCGCCCGAGCAGAGTTTGCCGGGGCACTTGAAGCAGTTCCAGTCGCCGACGCGTGCGAACTTCGAACTCGTGAGCCCTTACGGGGCGGCGGGCGACCAGCCGAAAGCCATCGAAGAATTGACAAACGGCTTCAAGAACGGCGAACAGTTCCAGACGCTCCTCGGTGTCACCGGTTCCGGCAAGACTTTCACGATGGCAAACGTCATCAAGAACGTGGGCAAACCGACGCTGATCTTGACGCACAACAAGACGCTCGCGGCGCAGCTCTACCAGGAATTCAAGGCTTTCTTCCCGCACAACGCGGTGGAATACTTCGTCAGCTATTACGACTACTTCCAGCCCGAAGCCTACATTCCGCACACGGACACGTTCATCGAAAAAGATGCAAGCATCAACGATGAAATTGATAAGCTCCGCCTGCGTGCCACCGCGAATCTTTTGACGCGCCGCGACGTGATTATCGTCGCTTCCGTGAGCTGCATTTACGGTTTAGGAAGCCCCAGCGAATATTTTGACCTGATGGTGCGAATCAGACGAGGCGACGTTTACGACCGCGACAAGATTCTGCACGACCTCGTGCGAATTCAATATACGCGAAACGATTTCAGTCTGGAACGCGGTTCTTTCCGCGTACACGGCGACGTCATCGAAATCCACCCGAGTTACGACGAAGAAGGACTCCGCATCGAACTTTTCGGCGATGAAGTGGACAGGCTCGTTCGCTTCAACATCATTACCGGCGAAGTCACTCAGGAAATGGACGAGATGACCATCGCTCCGGCGAAGCACTTTGTGACCAAGGAAGAAGGCCGCGCAGGAATTTTGCAGCGCATGCAGATGGAACTGACCGAACGCCTCGCGGAACTCGACAAGGAAGGCAAGGTGCTGGAATCGGCCCGACTCAGCAGCCGCACCCGCTATGACATGGAAATGATCCGAGAAACGGGCATGTGCAGCGGCATCGAGAACTACTCCCGCATTATCGAGAACCGCGCCCCGGGTACGCGCCCGTTTACGCTCATTGACTACTTCGGCGACGACTGGCTCTTGATGGTGGACGAATCCCACGTGAGCATCCCGCAGGTGGGCGGCATGGCCGAAGGCGATAAGAGCCGCAAGACGACGCTGGTACAGTACGGGTTCCGTCTCCCCTGCGCGCTCGACAACCGCCCGATGAATTTTGCCGAATTCGAGTACATGTACCCGAAGCAGGTGCTTTTCGTGAGCGCCACCCCCGGTGATTACGAGCTCACCAAGACAGGCGGCGTCGTTACCGAACAAATTAACAGGCCGACCGGACTTCTGGACCCGAAAATCGAGATGTTCCCCATCAAGGGACAGATGGACGTGCTCCTATACCGTATCGAGGAAGTCGTCAAGAACGGCGACCGCGTGCTCGTCACGACGCTCACCAAGAAGATGGCGCAGGACCTCACCGACTTCTTTGTGGAAGCGGGCATCCGCGCGCGCTACTTGCACAGCGACATCAAGACGCTGGAGCGCCACGAACTGATTCGCGGACTCCGCACCGGAGAATTCGACGTACTCGTGGGCATCAACCTGCTGCGCGAAGGACTCGACCTGCCCGAAGTGAGCATGGTCGCGATTCTCGATGCCGACAAGGAAGGATTCCTGCGCAATTACCGCAGCCTGATTCAGACGATGGGACGTGCGAGCCGTAACGTGAACGGCACCGTACTTTTGTTCGCCGACAACATGACCGACAGCCTCGACAAGGCCATTACCGAAACCGCCCGCCGCAGGGCCGTGCAGGAAGAATTCAACAAGGAACACGGCATCACGCCGAAGTCCGTGACCCGCAAGTTGGAAGACGACTTGAGAATCAACGACCCGCTCGGCGATATCGGAGACGATTCCGTCGACGAGGACTGGGAAGACGACGGCAACGGCATCCGCCCGATGGAACCGCTACAGCCTTCAAGCAAGACAAAGAAGAAAAACTCCAGAAAGGGAATGGTGATGCCGCAACAAGTGCGGCATGACAAGTCCGCATCCAGCCAGCAAAACATAGAAGACCTGGAACGTCAGATGAAGGAAGCTGCCGCACGACTCGACTTCGAGGAAGCGGCCCGACTCCGCGACATTATCCGCGGCATGAAATAGCAAAAAGGTGTGTTATAGCTCAAAAATTTGCGAAAAACGCCCAAATTTGCTTATTTTTGCCAAAATTTACACATTTTTGTTTGCATTTTCGCCCTTTTTTGTTTATTTTCAAGGGCATAAAACATTTTATGAGGAAAAATCATGGACTTTAAGAAAATTTTCCTGGGTTCCGCCATCGCCATGGGCGCTTTCGGTCTCATTGCCTGCGGTGACGACAGCAGCACGAACGCCTCTAACAAGGACAACGGCAAGATTGTTATTCCGGATAACAACGCACCCAACATTTCTGCCAACGGTCTCGTTTCCAGAGTGTCTGGCGACACACTCCGCTTCAAGGGTATCTATGGTCTGGACCGCACGGACGAAACCAACGAAAACTCTTCGAACCTGCTGTTTACCGCGATTAAGTTCCAAGTCATGAACTCCGCCCAGCAGGAGGTCCAGTATCAGGTTATTTACAACGAAGCAGTCGTCCCGACAGCAAACGAAATTGACCTCAATTCGATGATGTCTGCTTTCGTGAAAATCAACCTGAAAGATCCTATCTTTACCTGCGATGACTACAGCCTGGTCGTTACGGTAACCGCAAACGACGGCGCCAAGGATTACTCCAGAACCGACGTAATTGATTTTGATGCAGACGCCAAGACTGAAATTCTCTGCAAGAACGTGGAACCGGCCTCTTCCGCCTCCGCTGACCCGGGCCTGAATGAAATCATCATGACCCCCTGCGAAGAACTAACTCTTACTTCGAATGGTGAACAGGGCATCGACCTCGCAACCTGCACCGTTGTCCCGGCCGCTACCGCAAACATCGTCTTCGTGAAGTCTCGCACCGATGGCGAACCCGACGTCACCGCCAACGCTGGCGCAGGTATCACGTTCGTCAACATCACCAATGAAGATTATGGTGACGGTTCCTGGCCCGAAGTTGTCAACAACCGTCCCGCCTACCTGAGCGACTTCAGGACGAGCACCATCGAAAAGACGAGCCTCCCGTCTTTGATTGGAAACGGTGATGGCTTATCCTATGTCGCAAAAACCGCCGCCTACAACCCAGCGACCGGAGCAGGGTTCTATCCGTTCGCCGTTTACGACAGCGGTTTCCCCGACAAGAACGACTACTACACCTTCAAGGTCAAGATCTACAGAGCCCAGTAAACACTAGCTTCTAGGCTTTTCAAGGCTCCCCGTACATACGGGGAGTTTTTTTGCGCTTTCTCACCTTGCACACTTTTGCCGCTGCGCTCGCCTTTGACACTCTTCGAGTGTCTTTTGCTAGGCTCAGAAGTGGGCCTGTAAACAGTCCCGTTTCACTCGCCTTACGCAAAAGTTTCTAAATTTGCCGCGTAAACATTTTAAATGGAGTAAACCATGCTCAAGAAGCTTTCCAATTTCCCCGGCATCAAGGGCCCGGTCGTAACCATCGTGATGGATGGTTTTGGTATCACCGATAAGGTCGAAGGCAACGCCATCAAGGCTGCCCGCACCCCGACTCTCGACAACCTCTTCAAGATGTACCCGAACGTTCTTTTGAAGGCTCACGGCCGCGCCGTGGGTATGCCGACCAACGAAGACATGGGTAACTCCGAAGTGGGCCACAACGCTATCGGTGCCGGCCAGGTGTACAACCAGGGTGCCGCCCTCGTGCAGGACGCAATCGTCTCCGGCGACATCTTCGGCCGCGACGCCTGGAAGGAAATCGCCGGCAACGCCCGCGAAAAGAACACCGTCCTCCACTTCATCGGTCTCTTCAGCGACGGTAACGTTCACTCCAACATCAGCCACCTCAAGGCCATGGTTGCCCAGGCCAAGAAGGAAGGCCTCAAGAAGGTTCGCGTGCACATCCTCCTCGACGGTCGTGACGTGCCGGAAACTTCCGCTCTCGATTATGTGGGCCCGTTCGAAAAGTTCCTCGACGAACTCCGCAGCCCGGAATTCGACGTTTGCATTGCTAGCGGCGGTGGCCGTATGCAGATTACCATGGACCGTTACAACGCTAACTGGAAGATGGTGGAACTCGGCTGGAAGACCCACGTGCTCGGCGAAGGCCGCTACTTCGACAACGCTACGCAGGCTATCGAAACCCTCCGCGGCGAAACCAAGGCTATTGACCAGGACCTCCCGCCGTTCGTGATTGCAAAGGACGGCCAGCCGGTCGGTACCATCAACGACGGCGACTCCGTGGTGTTCTTCAACTTCCGTGGCGACCGCGCCATCGAAATCACCCGCGCCTTCGAAGAAGAATCCTTCAGCGAATTTGACCGCAAGCGCTTCCCGCATGTGTGCTACGCAGGCATGCTCCAGTACGATGGCGACCTCAAGCTCCCGAACCGCTTCCTCGTTCCGCCTCCGGCAATCAAGGAAACCAGCGGCGAATGGCTTTCCGAAACGGGCGTCAAGCAGTTCGCCTGCTCCGAAACGCAGAAGTACGGCCACGTGACCTACTTCTGGAATGGTAACCGTTCCAGCAAGTTCGACGGCGAAACCTACCTGGAAATCGAATCTGACGTTGTTCCGTTCGAACAGCGCCCGTGGATGAAGGCTGCCGAAATCACCGACGCCATGATCGAAGCTTTGAAGAGCGGCAAGTACCAGACGCTCCGCTGCAACTTCCCGAACGGCGACATGGTGGGCCACACGGGTAGCTTCCGCGCTGCTACGATGGCTATCGAAGCGGTGGATATCGGCCTCGCCCGCTTGCTCCCGGTGATCGACGCCCTCGGTGGTGTTGCTATCATCACGGCTGACCACGGTAACGCCGACGAAATGTACGAAATCGACAAGAAGACCGGCATGCCGAAGGTCAACAAGGACGGTACCTTCAAGGCCAAGACGAGCCACACCTTGAACAAGGTTCCTTGCATCCTTTACGATAACGTAACGGGCGGCAAGCTTTCCCTCAAGGAAGGCGACTGGGGTCTGTCGAACATCGCTGCAACGACCGCGAACCTCCTCGGCCTCGAGAAACACGAAGCCTGGGACGATTCCATGCTCATCATCAAGTAATGAGCTTGCGGACAAGCGCCGCGAAACCATTAAAAAGGGAACCCGCAAGGGTTCCTTTTTTTATTTCCCCATGGTACCGCGGGCGTACTCGTTGATACAGGTGACGGACTTGCGCTTGCAGGGCGAGCCTTCGTCGTAGAACACGACGCGGTCGTTGCGGAAGACTTCGCCGAAGATTTCCTTGCCGGCAGCGTTGCTTGCCTTGTTGTACTTGACATCGTAAAAGATGTCGGTATCGCGGGTGACCACACGGATTTCGGCATCGATCTTGTAGGCGCCATGCGAGCCCTTGAGTTTGAACCCGTAGGGAATTTCTTCCATCTTGAGGAACTTGAGATCCGGAGCCTCGAAATCGAGCTGCATCCAGGAGCGGGCACCGCCCTTGTCGCGGAGACTGAACCAGCCTTCCAGTGAACCTTCGGTGCTTTCGTTGGCCGATTCCATCGCCATGTTGAGGCATGCGATGTAGCCGTCACGGGCAAGCGAAAGGTCTTCCTTGAATTCGTGGTAAGTGTCCATATCGCCATCGTAGGCGAAAAGGGGCGCGGTAAGGAACAAGGCAACGAAAAAAGCAATGTATTTCATAATCTGTAATTTAGAAAAAGCCAAACAACAAACAACCACCATTAATCACTATCTACTTCCAACCGCCTATCAAAATTTGACGCCTACGGCGTCCGTGGCTGCGGGAAGAAAATGCAAAAACAAGTTTTTGCGCATTCTCCCACCGCATACTTTTTTCTATATTTAGGCCACGCCCGAGCCCGGGTGGTGGAATGGTAGACACTGGGGACTTAAAATCCCTTGAGGGCAACCTCGTGCGGGTTCAAGTCCCGCCCCGGGCATTAACGGCAAACCAGGGAGCCCCTTATGATTGAATTCTACCCGAACAGCATCTACTACCCGCGCGAAGCCGTCGAAGAAAAGCTCGCCAAGGGTGAACTCGCCAGGACCGAGAAACACCTGATGGGCTGGACGGAACGCCACCGTGGCGAAATCTGGGACTGCGCCCGCGACGATTCCGAAAACCCGACCGACGAGATTCTGCTTGACAACCTGCGCGCCCTTCTGCTCTGCAAGGGTTCGTTGCAGCCGGCCGCCGAAATGGGCGACATGATCAAGGAAATCAAAAAGGAAGAATGGTACCGTAACGAGTCACACCACGAAGACCCCGAAGAAGTGGCCGAAGAATGGAAGGCCAAGTACCTGGTCAAGTGGCGCGAAGCCCGTATGTTCGAAGCCTTCATCCTGATCGAGAAGCGCACCGAACAGCTGCTGGCCATCTTAAAGGGCAACTAGTTGGAGTTGTGCCTGTAGCACGATTTCCAAACGACGGGAACCCAAACTTCTAAACTACCCTGCTCGCTACGCGGGTAACGCCAATAGGTCTGGATTTGCGAAAGCACCAGACCTTTAAAATTTTCATCGGCGATATTGCTGAAAAGAATTTCCGGTTCAAACATTCCGAGAGAATCAAGAGTCAGCTTCAAGCCAAGCACCACGTCCGGGATGTTCTCTCCATGGGCCGCAGCACAGTTGTGTTTCTTGAAATAATCCGCAGCCGCAAAGTGCAGCCCCGCAGCACGCCCCTGCAGGAACTGTTCAAACTGCAATAGATTGCGGTCCGCAGAATTGCCCAGCACGTACATGTCGTCGAGCGACGGCATCACCACGCGGCCCGTGAACGCATGCCACTGCGGCTCCTCTTCGGCGACAGGAACAATCGAAACGACCGGCTTATAGGGCTTTATGTAGTATACGCCGAGCAAGAGGCCCGCAAAGACCAACACCAGAAAAAAGATGGGTAAATCGCGCACCTGCATAAATTACCGTCAATCACACGGTTCGATCGCCTTGATGCAAAGCTGCATGGACTTCCGATCGTTGAAATAGTTCCAGGTCGGTTCAAAGATGACAGATACCGGCTTGTCGCCATGGAGAAGCGCCTTGCTCTTGCGAAGACCAAAAGCAATCGCCGGAAACACGCGACTTCCCGCCTGCGAGATATCCATCTGCAGATGCCCGCCACGAAGTTCTCGCAGACGATGCACCTTGATGTTATCGGCACGGAAAATGGGGTACGGGAAATTTCCGCTGAACGGTTCCAGCAGGTCAAAGAAATCCAGAATAGAAATCAGTTTCTTGCCGCCCGGACACGTCGAACCATCGGGAGACATATACTGCTCAGCCTCGACCACCAGTTCGTTCAACGAAATCCTGATGTCATACGGATAGGCGCCCGCAGGCAATTCCTCGACAGCGCCCGTATAGTTCTGAACCTTGGCGGACTGTTCCAGGCGTTCACGAAGTTCGTCAATCTTGTCGGACGGAAGAGAGAAACCCGCCGCATTCGCATGGCCGCCCCAGCGGTCAAAAAGATCCCTGGATTCAAAAAGGGCCTTGTGCCAGTTGAAACCGGGTACCGCACGCGCACTCGCATGGGCCATGCCGTCGGTAATCGAAAGCACCGCCGTCGGACGGTGGTATTCCTGCGCAAGCTTTGCCGCAACAATCCCGATAACGCCGACATGCCAGTTGTTTCCTGCAACCACAAGAACCGTCGGAAGCTTATCGCCATACTTCGCCTTCACCTGTTCCAGCGCCATATCGGTGATTTCGGCTTCCTTCTGCTTGCGCTTGCTGTTCCATTCCTTGAGTTCCGCCATAAGCGCATTGGCGGCAGCCATGTTCGGGCTCAGCAGCAACTTCAGCGCAGGGTCGGGGCGTTCCATTCGGCCAGGCGCATTCAGGAGCGGCGCGAACTTGTACATGACATCGATACCGCCCACACTTCCGTGGCGTTTCATGAGGTCGCCGTACATTTCCTGCAAACCGGGCCAGCAGCTTCCCTCAATTGACTTAAGCCCCGCCTTGGTAAAAGAACGGTTCTCTGGCGTCATCTGGACCAAATCGGCAAGCGTTCCTAATGCCACCAGGTCCAGGAACTTTTTAGGTTCAGGCATGCCGAGCCTAGAATACAGGGCACAAATGAATTTATACGAAACTCCGACTCCGCAAAGTTCCGGATTCGGATAAGTATCACCTTCCTGATGCGGGTCCAGCAGGACATCGCATTCGGGAAGTCCTTCGCCCGAGGGCTGATGGTGGTCAATGACCAGCACCGACATACCAAGCTTTTTCGCCAGGGCAATTTCTGCGTTCGCCGTAATACCCGTATCGACCGTGATGACATTCCGCGCACCAGCGCCATGCATTTCCTCGACAGCCGACACAGAAAGACCATAACCGTCACCAAAGCGATTCGGGAGACGCCAATCCGACTCGATTCCCAATTCGGCTAGCGCACGCGTCATTAACGTCACGGCGGTCATCCCGTCCAGATCGTAGTCCCCGAAGACGAATACTTTTTCGCCCCGTTCGCGAACATCCAGCAGCCACGCGACCGCCTCCTCCATGCCCTTCATCAGGAACGGATCATGAACACCATCGGCATTTCCGCAAAGCATCCGGTGCGCTTCGGTCAAGGTACGAACACCGCGCGCCACCAAGAAACGGGCAACGGCATGAGGAATGCGCAAACTCTGCGCCATCGAAGAAGCCAGAAGCTCTTCGTTGCACATCGTCGAATCCTCTGCGGCAGGCATCATTACTTGTAGCCCTCAAAAATCTTAAGCGACAGGTCCTGCAGGCCCATCATCGTAGAAATGCGGCGGGACTCGACGCGGGACATCGTTTCCTGCACGGTCACAAGCGCAAGTTCAAGCGCAGTTGCATCGATACGCGGGAATTTCTCGATACCGACGCTAACCGTTGTCTGCGGAAGACGCAAGGGCGCTCCTGCCGTCAATCGCAACAAGTCCGCCAGCAGGAACGAGAGAACTTCCAAGAAACGGTTGGCTTCGTAAGGATCTTCTATCGCAACTTCTTTCAGCTGCAGGAACAGATCCGCGTAATCCGTCAGAAGCGACTTCACCAAGAAATCAACTGCGAGGCTACACCACTTTTTTCCGTGTTCGGCGTAGTACAGCGCTTTGCCCGGCGAACCTACCGCAAGGCCGACGACATCGTCGGTCAGGGATTCTTCATCGAAATCCTCACCTGCGACACGGAGCACTTCGCTACGGACCTCGTTGTCCGTCAGCGGCAACAAGTGCAAGGCTAGGCAGCGCGAACGGATCGTCTGCAGCATCTTCTCACGCGAAGAGGTTGTGAGAATAAAGTAGGTGTCAGGGGGAACTTCTTCCAAAGTCTTCAGGAACGCATTGGCAGCGGCCTCGTTCATCCGGTCCGCCTCGGCAACAATCACCGTACGCACGCGGTCGCCCTTCAAGGCAAAGCCCGACGTCATCAGGCGCATCAGGTCCACCGAAATAAACGCACCTGCCGAGAATACATCGACGCGGTAAGGGTTCTTCTGGATTTCTTCGATGTAACCCTTCTTGAAATCTTCGACCGTTTTCGCCTTGCTCCCGGCAGACACGTCGTCTGAACTGCGGGCATGGGCCTCGGCGGCCTCCAGCGGGATAACCCAGTTTCCGGTCGCACCGCTGTCGCTTGCCATCTTGCAACCGAAGCAGTGCCCGCACGGGCGCATATTTTCGTCAGTACACTGGAGAGCCTTTACAATTTCCATGGCAAGAGCCTTCTTGCCAATTCCGGCAGGACCATCAATCAGAACCGCCTGAGGGAATCGGTTTTCACGGAGCGCCGACATCACGCGGATGCGGACACGTTCCTGCGATACGGGACCTTGTAAAGAATATTCGATCATTTCGTCTTCAACCACTGCAAGGGATCCACGGTCTGTGTACCCTCGCTCACTTGGAAATACAATTTAATTCCATTTAGCGAAGCGACATCACCCACTTCGCCAATTTCTTCGCAATTTCGCACCTCTTTTCCCTCTTGCACGCGGATAGACTTCAGGTGACCGTATACCGAATAGGTTCCACCCGCATGCTCAATAATGACCGAGGGACCTCGACCGTCAATTTCGGAGACCATCACCACCGTTCCTGCCGCGGCAGACCTCACGGCGTCGCCACGCTTTCCGCGAATTTCGACACCCAGGTTACGCGTCATGATGTGCAGCACCGGATGTTCCTGCAAGCCGTAATTGCTGATGATTTCGCCCTTCATGGGCATGCACTTCGGCCCCTTGACCGATTCCGCCACAACGACTTTCGGTTTTTCGACAGTCTTCGACGGAGCCTTGGAATCCTTCTTCTTGTCCTTCTTCGATTTTTCCGCCTTTTCGCGGGCCTTGCGCGCGGCCTCTTCCTTCTTCGCCTGTTCGATTTCCTTCTTGCGGCGCTCTTCCAATTTCTTGATGAGAGCAAGCATCGTTTTCTGGTTCTGTTCGAATTCCTTGAGGGCTCGGCGCTGCATGTTCTGGTCATGCTTCAAGTTCAGGAGCATCTTTTCCTGACCATTCATCTGAGAAACAAGTCCCTTTTCTTCCGCCGCCTTCTTGGAGCGCAGTTGTTTCAAGTCCGAAAGATGCGAACTTTCCAGCTGTTTCTTTTCGTCGCGTTCCTGCACCAGCTGCTGCAACATTTCGATTTCCTGACGGTCCTGGTTCAAGATATGATGGACCCAGTAAACCTGACGGTCGGGATTACCTTCTTGAGTGAGCAGGCTGTACAAGACGCGAGCCTCGCTGTTACGGCCGACTACGTACAAATTACGGATACGCTTTTTCATGGCGGCCTTGCGCACCTCGATTTTTCGATCCAGGGAATCGATATCCGCCGAGAGTTGGACAATCGCCAGTTCCAGCATTCCCTCGCTCTTGGAAAGTTCCGAGATGTAGGTTCGCGTCTGGTTCAGGTTCTGGTCCAATACCGAGATTGTATTCAGGACGCCCTTTTCTTCCGTTTCCAAGAGGGCCAGTTCCTGGCGCTTTTTCGCGAGGTCCGATTCCAGTTTCTTGAGAGCGTTCTTCTGTTCACTGATCTGTGCATCGGTCTTCTTGGTCGCCGCAGAAGTCTTGGACTTGGCCGAAGACTTCGCCGCCGTTTTGGGCGCGGCCTTGGAAGATGCCGCCGCAGGTTTCAACGACTTTCCAGATTTCGCAGGAGCCTTGGCATAGGAATCCGAAAAACCGAACCCCAGCACAAGACAGACAATCAAGAACAGGAGGCGCATGTTATTCCTGTTCGCCACGCTTGACCGAAAGGAAACCGCGTACGGTACGGAAACTGAAATACCCCGACAACACGGTCACCAACAAAACAACGACGACAAGCGCAAGGCCGAACCCCGCCAGATTCGCCGCCACGATCGGAAACGCGTCCGCCACCGAACGAACCACGGTCGCCACCAGCAACACGGCAAGTCCGGAACCGACGACTCCCTGGACAACGCCCTGCATCACAAAAGGAAACTCGATAAAGAAATGGCTTCCGCCCGCATACTTCATGTTCTCGACCAGCAGTCTCCTGGAGAACAGGGAAAGGCGTACCGAATTGCAGATGATGAGCGAAAGGATAAACAGCAAAAGTACGCTGATGCATATCGGCCAGAAAACCATACGGAATTTCCAGGCGGCAATCTTTTCGACCCATTCGACCGGGGCCTGCACTTCTTCAAAGAAATCCTCGCGGGCAAGGGCGTTTCTCAACTCGGCCAAGGTTGCAGGGTCCTTGCTTTCCTCGTCCAGGGTCACCCTGAAAAAGGGCGGAATGGGGTTTCCTTCTACAAGGTCGAGCATCTCGCCCGAAAAATGCCTGCGGAAATCCGCCAGTGCGGAATCGGCACTGACAAAGGCCACCGAGTCCACGTGCTTGGTATGTTCCAGGCGGTCCTGGATAACGCGAATCGAATCGGCATCCAGCGACTCCGGCAGGAAAGCTTCCACCGCATAGAGGTTCTTTTCCATGGAAAGAACACGAACGACACCCCCGAATACCACGAAAGAGGCCGTCAGCAATAGGGAACAAAGGAAAATGGTCGCAAAAGAGGGAAGGATCACCGTGCGGTGTTGCCTCATTCCGCGGAAAGTTTCCGATACTAAATAACCGAGTTGTCCGAACACGAGGTGAATTATAACTAAATTTTAGAGGGTTCTTTATAGGGCAACAATGGGAAACATCGTATTAAAGATAACAGCACTGATCTTCGGTATCGCGCTTTGGTTCTTGGTCATATCGCAGAAGGATTTCCAGCTATCGGTGGAAGTCCCCTTGAACTTCGTGAAGCTCCCCGAAACGATGGCCATCGCCTCCAAGCCGCCCCACACGCTCCACATCACCGTCGAGGGAAAGTCGTGGGACCTGATCCGCTTGCAACAGATCATCCGCGACCCCAAGCAGAATTCTATCGCCATGGTCATTGACTTGCAGCAGGCGGACCTCGGTGCAACCCGTATCCACCTGGACGGAAAGAACTTTATCGCCGCAGGGTTCCCCGACATCCGTTTTGTTGAACCCGAAAACCAGCTCCTGTTCGTGGACATCGACATCGACACACGCATTACGCGTAACGTTCCCATCAAGTCTGTCGCCACGTTCAACGCCGCCCAGGGTTACCTGATCGCCGACGAGCCCAGAATTTCACCCGAAGAACTACTAGTATCCGGAGCGAGGAACGCTCTCACGCGCATCATCGACATTCCCACGGACTCCGCCTTTTTTGACACCCTGCGCACAAGCCAGGAATTCACCGTTCCCCTCGACTTCGGAATGCTCCCCGCCTTTGTCAATCCGAACGACTCGCTCGTAAAGATTTCAATTGACGTCCAGAAGATGGCGAGCAAGACCTACCAGGACATCCCCGTCAACCTGATCGGATTTTTCGACAAGGAGACCTATTCGCTCAAGCCCAACAAGCTGTCTGTCGAAATTACGGGCGGCGAACTGGCCCTTGATTCCATATCGGCAAGCAACATTGAACTCGTGATGGAATTCAACCGTTTCGCCATCGAGGATGCCGACAGTCTTTCTCCTACGGTAAAGCTTTCTCTTCCGTCGCACATCAACCGCGAAATGGCCATCAAGGCAATCCAGCTCAAGCCCGAAAAGGTGACCCTGGTCAAGAAGGATGCCTCACCCGTAGATTCTACAGGTTCCACCGAAGAGGTTGCACCATGATCTGGCTCGGAATTGAATCCAGCTGCGACGAAACCGCCTGCGCCGTTCTGCAAGACGACCCCGTAAAAGTTCTTTCTAACCCGCTCTACAGCCAAATTGACGAGCACGCCCTATACGGAGGCGTCGTTCCCGAAATTGCCGCCAGAGCGCACCTGCAAAAGATTTCCCCGATAGCGGAAGCCGCCGTCAAGGAAGCAGGAATCGAACTCAAGGACATCAACGCCATCGCCTACACCACGGGCCCCGGCCTTATGGGTCCCCTCCTTGTGGGAGCAAGCTTTGCAAAGGGGCTCGCACGCGACCTGCAGATTCCTGCCTACGGCATGAACCACCTAGAAGGTCACCTTGCCGCCGCGTGGCTCACGCACCCTGAAATCGAGCCGCCGTTCCTGACGCTCACCGTTTCGGGTGGACACACGGAACTGGTGCTCGAAGAACCCGGTTTCAAGTACACCAGCATCGGTCGCACCCGCGATGACGCCGCCGGCGAAGCTTTCGACAAGTGCGGCAAGCTGCTCGGCCTCAAGTATCCCGCCGGCGCAACCATCAGCCGCCTCGGAAAAGACGGCAACCGCAAGTTCGTCGATTTCCCGCGGGCACTCCATGTCCACGACAACTGCGAATTTTCTTTCAGCGGTTTGAAGACAGCCGTTCTCCGCTATACGGAAACTCACGATCCGGAATTTATTCAGAAAAACCTCGGCGACATCTGCGCCTCCCTTGAAGACGCCATTGTCGATAGCCTCGTGACCAAGACGATTACCGCCCTCAAGAAGACCAAGATGAAGACACTTGTGGTCGGTGGCGGCGTGAGTGCGAATGCCTGGTTACGCACGCGCCTGCAGGACTATTGCGACAAACACGGCATTATGTTCTGCATCCCGGAACGCAGCCTGAGTACCGACAACGGCGCCATGATCGCCGCTGCAGCCATACGCCGCAAATTGCAGGGCAAGCTCGTTTCCGTCAACGAAGTAAAGCCCTGGATGCCGCTCGCTCTCTAGAATTGCTCTTTAGAAATTATAATTGCCAATTCGGACAAAGTAATCGTACTGCTTGATATGGGTCAAGTCGCGAAGGATTTCCTTGTCCACAACGCGGTTCATTCCCACATAAACCACTAGCGACCTGTAGACAAAACGCACAGCCGGTTCCAGGACAAACTTATCTGCCGCTAGCTTCGCGTACGGGCTCTGTTCGAAATCGTGGTAGTACGCCCCGAAAATCCACGCACCCAGGTAATTCCCGTGCAGGCCACCGTTGAAACGCAACATTGCGTATTCATGCGAAGAGAGTTCCGCATTATACCACTCGGTAGACCAGGGCGTCGCCGCCGCATGCTGCCGGTATGCGACATCCAAAGGAGCCTTTTCAAAAGACTTCGGAGAGACATATCCGTGGCCTTCGTCATGATAGCGTTCGATTGCACCCGCCGCGGCTACATTGAACGTCACAAACGGTTTTGGTGAAACCGTATAGCGAGCATCCGCCAAAAGTTTCCAGTAAATGGGAACCACGTTGATAATGCCGTCGTCATAACCGATGGATTCGAATCCACCCCAGACATTCAGCACATATCCGTTTTCAGCAAACCAGTCATCATCGGCACCATCCAGGTAACGGTAATGCAGCATCGGCGAGACGGGATACGTCTTTATTGACTTACCACCGTAATATAACGGATGCAGTTCAAACTGTCGAGAACCGAACAGGAAGTCCAGCGACACGAGCTGCCACTTGTCCAGAACATATTCGATACTCATCGTCAGATCGCTACGCTTTTCGGATTCAACACGGAGTGAACGATTCTGCTTGTTGTTGAAGGACTTGAGCGGAACCAGTTTCAGGTAATCATAACCGAACAGCACGTTCCAGTGACGGTTCCACAACTTCGAGATGTTCAGACGCGGCTGCACCCCATAGGAATTGCCACCCCAGAAGCCAGCCAAAATCAATTCTATTTCGATATGGTCGACATAATGCACGGAGCCTTCGAAATAGGCATTGGGCCCGATTGCATTCGAGCCAAAACCACCAGCAGCAACATCAAATGTCGGATGAACCGCCGCTTCTAGCGAAAGGTTGCCTCCCGGCTGCATATCGAAATCAAGGGAATCGTAAGCAGGGTTCTGCAGAAGCGAATACGCAAAATTCGCCGGAGCGACCATTCCCGTATCGTTCCTGTCCCAATAATCCTTGACGGCATTCTGGACTTCGGAAGAAAGGCTGTCGAAAGTCGGTTCAAAACGGAACCAGGGCTTTGCCGCAACGCGCTCCTTTGAATAATCGTTACGGCGACCGTTCAAGACACTGAAATTCGCAAGCTGCTTTTCGAACGAAGTAAAGCCCGCCTGAATCCAGGCCGTCCTTGACGTATCCAAAATCGTATGGGCGCGAATAACGACACCCGGCTGACTTGCAAGCACATCACCCGCGTGGCGCTTGACCAGCTGCACCGACGGCGAACCCGTCAGCGGAGCGCGTAACGGATCAGCAACCACGATTACGGAAAGCTCCGAAGCATTATCCTCGGCGGGCATCGCATAATAAGGGCAGAGTTCTCCCGACGGATTATCCCACAACGGGAGTGTCGCAATAACCTGATGAGTCAAGCCTCCGACAATGACTGGGTTTCCCGCATCGCACGACTGCACCGAAAACGGAATACGGTACTTGGAACGCTGACGATAGAGGCTCTCCTGAAGACGGAGCTTCGCCAAGGCGCGCACCACCTGCATCGAATCGGGTGTAAGCGGTTTCTTCTGGCGTTCCAGGAAATGCGCCGAATCTACAGACAACGTAAATTTTTGACGGACAGAAGGCACGCCCGATACAGAGACCGGCATTTCCAGGGGATCCCTCTGCGTAACACCGCGAAGATTTTCCGCAGCAGAAAGGTCATGTCCTACAAACGGAGCAATCGCCGGATCAAGCATCATTTTCTGGATATCGTCCAGCGGAACACCACGAGACCACAACGCGCCAATCCACGCGCCCCATGATGTCGCCACGATGGAATCTACGGGAATGCCGTATTCCTCGATGGCATAGAGCACGCCCAGCTGGAACCAGGGAGAACGCTCGCCACCGCCTAAATAAAGGACGGTTTTCAGAGAAGCAGAAGACTTTTCTGGCAGCGGTTGCGCCACAGGCGTTGCCGAATCCGCAGACGAAGGGGCAATACGGTTTACCGAATCGACCTGCGCCACCAGCGAATCCAGCGACGGGATGTCATTTCCGGAGGCAGGCTTCCCAACAACGGAAGTTTCTGCAACAGGAGCATCTGTAGCAGAAGAAACCGAAAGGGAATCCCCTTCGGCAAAGGCGAACGAGCAAAGGGAAAGTCCCAATGCCAAAGCCTTCAGCTTACCCCATGCGAGCCGGGTTAGACGCATACCGCGCCACATCCTCTTGTGTAACGAATCCAGACTTCACCAGTTCGGCAAGGCAATCGTCCATGAGCATCATGCCCTCGGATGCCGAAGCCGCGATAATCGACGGAAGCGTATAGTGTTCGCCGCTACGGATTTTAGAGGCGACGTTCTGCGAACCGTAAAGGATTTCCCACGCAGGAACAGCCCCCTGTGCACCCGGCAGCAAGCGCTGCACCACAACCGCCTTCAGGACAGAGGCCAGCATGTTGCGGGCCACGTCGCGGTTTTCAAGCGTTTCAGAGGAAAGCAACGCATCCAGGGCGCCGACCGCGTTACCCGCGGTCACCGTGAGCACTACAAGTGCTCCCGCCTCCGCAGCGCGCAGCACCGGTATCAAGGAAAGCCCCTCGAAGTTACCGAGCCAGATCAAGTCGATTCCGCTGCGGAGCGCCTGCTCCATTTTTTCGGGAACCGTCCCCGTCGTATTTTCAAGAATCAAGCTTTCGCCACGCTTGACAGGCATTTCAGCTTCCTTGTCCAGCAAGCTCACGCGAAGGATTCCCGACTGGCATAGCGCAGACACATAAGCGGTCGCCGTCGTCGTCTTGCCGCTACAGGCAGGGCCCGCAAACACGACCAGTCCCGAACGGAAACCAAGTACATTGGCAAGCGCAGGAGGCGCACCGAGCGCCGAAAAATCAGGACATTCGTCCAGCACGGGTCTAAAAGTCGCCGAATTGCCCAAGGCCGTACGGTTGTAACGCACACGGAAACGGGAACCGCACCAGGGGCCACCCATCAACGTTCCCGACTCACCTTCCATAGAGCCTAAAAAATTACGGAGCGCACCGGGTTCAACTGCAGGCGCATCGGGAATGGCGCACACCTTTCCAGCAAGGCGTACCGCAGAGGACGCACCCTCGGTCACCACGAGCTCGGATGCACCCACGTTCAGCGTGTATTCCAACAAAGATTCAATTTCTGTCGCCATAGTTCAAGCTCCTCAGTTCGCCGGACGGTAAGAGGCAAAGCGTCGGCTGTCGTTTGCACGCATCCAAGCCTCGGCACCATCGATATAACCGGATTCAACGCATTTCTGCAACGAGTCGTCAAGCGAAATTCCCTGACTGCCCTGGCTGCTGATTGCCGCCGCCAACTGCGCAATTTCGCCACGGCGCAACATGTTCGCCATGGTAGAAGTCATCTTGGTCGCCTCAACCGCAAGCACCTGGCCCTGGTTCTGCACAATCGGAATCAGATGCTGCACGATAATTCCCTTGAGCTGTTCCGCCAAGGAATTTGCAAAGGCGGTACGGTTCTCCGACGCCACCGATGAAATCAGGCGAGAAAGAAGCGCATGCACGTCGTTTCCGATTGCCGTCGCAAACACAAGCGCTCCCGCATTGGAAGCACGTAACAGCATCGACAGTTCATCCATCGTTTCAAGATGGTCAAACAGGATTACATCGGCACCGCTCTGCATGGCAAGTTCGATTCCTTCGATACCGGAACGCACATGAAGTCCCACTTCACGCTGGGCAATCGCCCCGCGCGGATTCTGCAACAAGCGTTCAATCGGTTTCTCGACCGTCTGGATGTACACATCGCGGTTCGCCGCAATCGTTTCGGCAAAAGTGGAAATGGTCGTAGAGCGTCCGCTCGCCGCAGGGCCCGCCACCAGCACCAAGCCGCTATTGAGTTCGGCAAACTGGTTGCAGAACGTGGGCAAGTAAAGGTTTTCAAGCGTCGTCGATTCCTGCGGAATCACGCGGATGGCAATACTCGGATTGGTCCCGTTCCAGGTGACCGTCATACGTGCGCGGCCCACGCCCGCAAGGCCAATCGTCTTGCTGAAATTCTTGCCGACCACAATCTTGTAGCCGTCCGAAAATCCCTTGGACGCTTCATCCAGCCGTTCATTGATTCGCGACAAGTCGAGAGCGTCGTCTGAAGCCACAAAGAGCGCTCCCGACTGACGCATCACCACGGGGCGATCCGCATAAAGGTAAATATCCGTCGCTCCGAACTTACGGGCAAACGCAATCATCTGCGAAATGCTCGTCATCGGGCGAATCTTTTCGGGCGCCTCGACCGGAGTTCCTTCGCCTGTCAAGATGGCAAAGCGGCTCGGCAATTTTTCGGATTCTTCTTCGGAAGATTCCTCTTCCGTTTCGGCCTGCACCTGCACCGTGCTGATGCTCGTCGATTCCAGGCCGGCCACCGCTTCGACTTCTACATTCGACGTCGAGACTTCACCGTACAAGCTGCTGTTACCTTCAATCTGCAAGCCTTCGGACTGAGCAGGCTGCGGAGCCGCAGGGGCTACCGACGGAGCCGATGCCGGCGGAGCCTCAAAGCGCGCGGCAGAGGGTTTCGGTGTCGTTGCGGCAGCATTAGCGGCAGTAGCCGATGTAGACGCCGAGCCCGACGGATTCGCCGGAGCAGCACCACCTTCGGCTGCAGCCTTGGCCTCTAAATTCTTGACAAAGGCTAGCACCTTGATGTACATCGGCGGCGGAAGGATACCCGCATCCACAAGTACCTGGCCAATATCTTTCTTGTCTGTAATCTCGTTCCAATGCGCCTTGACCTGCGCCTCGGTCACCACCTTGTTGTGCACAAGGACTTTTGCCATGTACTGGTTTCTCATAGGAAGTCCCTCCGGCTAAACCACCAGCTCGCAATCGCCAAAAACACCCCGATATATCCGAGCGCGTAGACGCTGTTCCAGAACACGTACATGTCAGGGAGCGCCACGCCATGCACCACGTAAGTCGTCACGTTGTAACGATAAAGTCCCGGGAAAATCGCGTGAATCACTTCGGCAGCCTTCTGGAACAGCATGCTCGAAGTTCCGTTCAGTTCGCCCATACGGGTCGCAAAGCGAACCTGTTCCAAAAGTTGGTCGCTCAAGTGGCCCGCAAAGTAAACACCCAGCGTAAACAGCGCACTGAGCACCGTGCTGCTGAAACTGCTGAACAAGAGCGCCACTGCAATCACCACCGCCATCTCGCAGAAAATCAGGTAGATAGCCGTAAGCAGGCTGAGCGTCGGAGCAGAACCCGTGAGGAACAGCATCACGTAGTAGATGACCGTCAAAAGCATCAGGTGAACCGCCACCACCGCAAGCAAGCCAAAGTACTTGCCCACAATAAACGAGGCGCGACTAATGGGCTTCGAGAGTAGCGTAAGCACCGTACGGCGCTGGATTTCTTTTTGCACCAGGCTAATGCCCACGAAAATCGAAATCAACAGGCCCGAGAGGCTCATCACCGAAAGCGTCGTGGACTTGATCACGTAGGCGCGGTCGAACACCGACCATTCGCCAAGCACAATGCTGAACAAGGTGAGCGCAATCGCCAAAAAGCCGATGTTATAGAGAATCTTGTCGCGAATGGATTCGCGGAATGTATTGAGGGCAATAATGCCGATATGCTTAAGCGTCTGCACGGGCAATTTCCTCCGTCAAAATATCTTCGAGACTCGGGCGCTTGTGGTCCATACGTTCCACGGCAACACCCTTGTCCAAACAGTAACGCAACAGGCGGTCACGTGCAGCATCGTCGGCGCACACACATTCCTGCGGATGGCCAGCGGGGGTTACACCCTCGGGCAGTTCCGCCTGCGGAATCGCCTCGCGGGTACGCACGTGGTATTCCACGCCGCAAGATTCCGTAATCTCGTCAACGGTTCCTTCGCGCACGATCTTGCCATCGACAATCATCGCGACCTTGTGGCTGATGGATTCCACATCGGAAAGCAAATGGCTCGAGTAGAAAATCGTGACACCCGTGCGATTGAGTTCCATAATGGCCTCGCGCACGTCGCGGCGGCCCATCGGATCAAGACCGCTCATGGGTTCGTCGAGAATCAAGAGTTTCGGCTTGCCGAGAATCGCCTGGGCAATACCCACACGCTGCATCATACCCTTGGAGTACGAACGCAGGCGGCGGTCGATCCAATCCTTGTTCGCATGCAGCAAGTCGAGCGACCAGTCGATACGCTTGTCCAGTTCGGCACCAGAAAGCCCCACAAGCTTGCCGTAAAACTGCAACAGTTCGCGGCCTGTCAAATAATCGTAGAAGTACGGCTGTTCCGGCGAATAACCGATAAACTGGCGGCTCTTCACGTTGCGCGGAGAAATCCCGTTCACCAGCACCTTGCCCGAATCAAAATTCAAAAGGCCCGTCAGCACCTTGATAGTCGTAGACTTGCCCGCGCCGTTCGGCCCGATAAAGCCATACACCTGTCCCGGTTCTACGCTAAAACTCACATCCTTAAGCGCAAGCTTCGGCTTCATCAAGAAACCGCTGCGGTACGTCTTATGCAAATGTTCAATCTTAATCATAAACAACCCAATCACTTGTCCGAATCACCGGACTTTTTTCCAAAGGCGCGTTCCTCGGCCTCCTCGATTTCCTTGCGGCGGCGTTCCGCCATCTCTTTCTTTTTGATGAAGAAATGAATGACCGCACCTGTCGCATAGCAAACGATACCCGTATAAAAAATCGGATTAATCGAATGCCCTTCGAGAGAGGGGAACAAATTCAAAACAATGCCGTGTCCAAAAAGCATCAAAAGCACCAGTACAAAACCCAGCGCACGGAGCACATAAGTCACAATCACGAGTTTTTTCATAGATACCTCAAAACAGCACCAAGACGGTGCATCCTTTTTGAATGAAAAATACACAATTATATGGAAGATAGACACCAAGCAAGCGAAAAATATACGCAAAATTCGTGAAAAACATCCCCCACATTCCCCTATTGCACTCCCTGCAAAAATTTTGTATATTCTTTTTTGAGTCTGCTAATCCCGCTGACCGAGGCGTACGCATCCACGGGCGGGAACATTCCTACTCGCAGCTGTAGGTCCGATTCAGACGGAGGCGTTAGCCCTGGCCTTGGAAAACCCATGCGGAATGCACTGCGATACATAATACCGGCTCACCTAGCGGTCGGCTTCCATTATTGAACTAATCCAACAGCACTTTACTCGCCGTGTATTGCGAGTTTTTTCCGCAATATGAATGGAACGAGGAACATTTCGGAGACCTCAACGCGGAGCTCTCCGAAGAAGAAAAGTCCAAACGTGAGAATCACCGCTACGAAATTCCGCCCACCTACGCCATCTGGATTTGTGACTTTCCCGTAGGAAAGCAGGAAGACTATTACGGTACGTGGGCAGTCCGTAACGAGAAAGGCTTGACATTCAATGACAAGATGATGTATATTTTGTATGACCTGACGAAGTTCACCAAGACCATTGATGAAGTCAAGACCGCTGGCTCTATCTGCTCAAGCACGCAGGAACCGCCGAAAGCCTTCCCGACTTCAATGATGACGTTATCGCAAAAGCGATTAACAGGCTGCTTGTGAACCGTGCGTCGAACAAGGATCTCGAAAAACAGGCGGCAAATATGGTAATGACGGAAGAAGAACAGGACTTTTTGGCCTCAATCATAGTAAAAGGACGTGTCGAAGAACGTCGCGCAATGGCGGCAGCCATGCTCACAGAAGGCGATTCCATTGAAAAAGTCGTACGCATTTCCAAACTTTCCGAAGCCGATGTTCTCGCCATCAAGGAAAGCCTTGAGCACTAATTAGTGCATTGACAATAATTACGTTAAAAGGGGTAGTCGGAAGACCACCCTTTTTAATTTACCTAAGCCATTTTTCTTTAAGCCAAGCGCAGAAGAAATCCCGCGACGTCATGCCGCGAGCTTTTGTATAGCCCGTCATCGGCTGATTCCAATGGACACTTGACGGATGTTTTGTATAAACATACTCGATGTTATGCGCACCAGTCCAGTCCCAAAGTTCACCACCAAAATACTTCGGGTAATCAAAGCCCTCAGCCTGCTTGCAGACACGAGAACTCAAGAACACAAACATGTCCGGTTTCAGAATTTCCAGCACTTTAATAAAATTGAGAATAGCTTGTTTGCAGTCAATTTCTTTGCCGCCATAAGCATTCCACAAATCCTCGATTCCTGTCGTGCAATCGGCAGGACGAAAGAAGTAATTGAGGAACGCCACCTGATGCCAGCCATTACCATCACTCGGTAGGACCAAATTCAAGCAACGGTCAATCTCTTTTCCGAAACGACCGCTCTTACCCTCGCGAGTCCCGCGAGTATTACACCAATTACGTTCATCTTCCGTAAGCGACGGAGTACCATACCACGAATCCGCATCGTGATGCACCGTAGCGCCTTCGGGCAAGTAAAAGCTCTCGCCCACAAGCAAAAGCTTTTTATGTTTCGGAGATTCGTAAGCATCCCCCACAAACGGCATCATGTAAGGGTGCGATCTGTAGAACGGGATGGAAAGAAAGCGGGAATCGTAAGCGGAATTAGACATGTAAACTCCAATTACAGAGCCGGTTCGTGGCCACCTTTCGACGGACTCTTTAAACAACGGGCATTTACCATAGCAAATATCGTCGGGAATTGCAGCCCACAATACTTGCAAGTGTACTTGGACTTTTCGGAGCCCTCATACAGCACATGGTTTGCACCGCCACCCTGCTTTGCACAGCGAGCATTAACCAGTGCAAAAACAGAAGGAAAACCGATTCCGCAATATTTACAGTAGAACTTGGGGGACATTGATGCCTACCGATGAAAAATTTTCATTATCTTATCCAACAAGGTTTCTTTCTTCATATTCTTGACAAGAATTCCTGTTACAGCGACAGCAACGGCTCCCGCATACTGAGCTATATTCAACCAGAAATTTTTGTTTTCCGAATTTATTTCTTTCATTCTGCTAATAATTTCAGATTCTTTCTCAATGACCCATTTCTTTTCTTCAAATTTCAAATTTTCATTTGAAAGCATTTTTCTCAATGAGTCTAACGTATCATTACATGCATCATACACATTCTTTGTACTTTCTGCATTTTGTTTTAATAGATAAGTGAGCATATCATGAAGTCCGTTAGTCATGCTCAACATCGTAGGAACAAACTCAGGTATTCGCTCAATAGCATTCTTTGCAACATCAGGAGACACATCCTTTAATGAATCTGCAAATTGAGAAAATTTATCTATTGCATTGTCATTTGCAACATCTCCCAAAATAGGGAAAGCTAATTTGTCATCAACATTTTGATCAGACATTTATTCTCCTTGGATTTCTTTATTATTTTTTTGAATATTCTTTCGTAATCGCAATCAGTAAATTTTTCAAATCACTTCTAACATCAGAGAATTGATTTTCTTTCGTAATTTCTTCCATTATTGGATAGATTGCGGTACCATTAGTCTCTAAATCTATTGATTTCAGCACATTCCCATTATGATAGTAGAACCTATCTGAAGTCAAAGCAAAACACTCCTTGCCCATAAGAACGGTATCATCATAATGCACTAGAATTTTACTTGGCAACACATGATTTGCTTTTGAAAATTCAATCAATCTTGATTTAAAGACATCAGTATTACTGACACACATTATAAACAAATCTCTACTTATTCTTTTTCCCAAAAATTGGAAAGAATAGCACAAAACAACCATTTTTTTCCAATCATTATTATATATGGAATTTCGAATAATTTTCGCTCTAAGGTTACCGTTTAAGGTGTTTAGATACTTTATTTTAATATCGGCAGACACCTTTTTTACCCAACACCAAAATGACTCTAATTGAACATCACCCTTAACAGGTTCATTTAGTACTATTTCCTTAATTTTATCCCATGCACCAATATCTCGTATTCCGGGAGCGACGTATTCACCCCAAGCAAACAGCATCGAATCAACATGCAAATCTTTTTGGAAATTTTTTATATGCCTATTGATTTCCTTGATAACACTTGTTAAACTTTCATTTGCTTCACCAACAACACTCTGCGTCAATTCTCCAAAAGGAAGATTTGCCCAATTAGAAAGAAGCTTCAACGCGAGTGCTCCAAAAACAGCGACTTTAGGAGGAGCAAACGTTTTCAATACAGATTCAGCCACAGAATCATTGACTTTATCAAAGTTAGGATTATCTATCTTTGCGACATTCTTTATAACAGCATCGATATGAGATTCCCAAGCTTCCATTTTTTGCAACACTAGATAGATCAGGTAGTTTGCAGAAATGGTTTTAAATATATCTTCTTTTCCAAATCGACAACAAGAACCTGCAGCCTGCCCAATTTTGGGTTTTGCCACACTACGGACCTCAACTACATCATATAAATCCTTAAACTTAGACAGACGCTCTGATAAGATTCTATTGTATTCCTGCTTCGTTTCCGGAGAACCACAATCAGCTTGAGTTAAAGCAATTATCACATGTTCATTTTTCTTCAACAAATCAGAAATAAACTGTATTTCAAAATCTTGAATACGCGACCTTGAATAACTAATGCAGTAAATTATAGCGTGGATCCGTGTTTCAAAGGAGTTCTTTAAGGACTCAATCTTGCCAAAAATGATTTCTTCCCATTTTTCAATTCGTTTATTTTCCAACCCCCAGCTATCATATATTGTAATATCCAGAGACTCTCTACTTATTGTCTTTTTGGCAAATTTTCCTTCCGGGGTTACAGGACTTCCAGCACCTGCAGCAAATTCGTTTTTCTCATCCAAATCAAACAAATAGTTTATAAGAGAACTTTTACCAACACCGGTTTGACCAAGAATCATCGCATTCAAGGTCGTTTTCGCCTTATTTTCTACATATATCATATATACATCCTTTTTTTTTAAACTCAAGTAGAGAGCACTCTCCATTCAAAAACAGGGGAATTTTTAGCAATTCCCCCTTTAAAGCATTTATTTATTCAATTTAGACGATAGAATTTGGTTTACCAAATTCATAAAATCAGAATTAAAGAAATCATTGATATCAACATAGTAACCAGATTCACCATTTATTGCTTTTTCACACTGCTTATAAGCAAATATTGAAGTAGCTTCACCTATTGCCGCAGTAAAGGCTGCGGCGACAGCCGCGTTGATTACACCTCCAATAACAGAGCCAACCCCAGGAATCATTTTTATGAGATTTCCCGCAACAGCTTTTCCTATATTCTGAACGCCAACGGTTGTCAGCAAACTCGCTACTGCAGCAGCACCTCCAGCAAATTTAATTCCGTAAACATTCAATACCGCAATAACAAGTCCCGTCTGAAGAGGAATCAGCACTGCAGCACTACCAAATGGTATAGGTGTAGCCCCAACTGCAGCGGCAGTCGCTGTTGCAACAACAATCCTTTTCCTCGCTTGACGCTCCTTCTCTTTCAACCCATTCTTCATTGAACTTGCGAAACGATCCTTACACATTTCGGGCATTTGATCCATAGACCATTCAATCAGTTCGTCCCAATCTGTATATTTATCGCCCTTTTCATCGCGAGCATTAATAGCCTCTTCTTTATTTGACGTTCTAAAGCATTTGATTCCAACGACGTCCATAGTTTGCCGTTTTACGGATTGAACCATTTCATCCAATTGAGTTTCATCAAGTTGATCAATTTGTGAAATGATGATGCACAGCTTATACTTTTCCGATCTAATTTTGTGGCAAAGTTCCGCATCATAAGGCGTAAAGCGTTTGCTAGCACCATTAACAACATACCAAACGAGATGGACGCTTTCATCGCCATCTATCCCCTTATGCTCTTCCTTACAAAGGAATTCATCAAAAAGCATTTTTTTATAATAGTCTTCTCTTCCAAGCTCATATCCTTCGCTATCATAAATATTAATCAGATCATTCTTATATAAAGTAATATCCCTAGTACACGGTTCACCATCACTGACCTTAGCAACTTCATCCTTAAAGATGAAATTTACAATGGATGACTTACCAGCACCCGTTTGACCACAAATCAAGATATTTGGTTTCTTGAAAGTCTCTTGGTATTTTCTCAGTTCCTCGTCAAGTTTTTCCTGAGAATAAGCGAATTCTTCAGACATATTTATCTCCTTGTAAATAATCTTCCTTTCTTATAGATTCCTACATTCATTCCATTAGTTTTACCGATTGCCCTAATATAAAACGAGCAGACGACAATTGTTGTCGTTTGCTCTCGGATTTCACAACTCCACAAAAAAAAAAGCGTGGAATTAATGCTACTTACCCTACAGTGGTTCGGCAAAACCTATACGGAATAAATGCAAAAACCCACGCCACGCGGCGTGAACCTATGCATCTTAGTTTTCCGTATTTCAAAAATTTTGCCGATTTCTGTAGGAAGCCAAGAGCAAAGCTCAAACTTATGTCAAAATGTTACTACTCGATAAAACCTCTAGTTGAATAAACTCCGTTACTAATATAATAAATATACTCATATTTCTACAAAAAATTTTACAAAAAACTTGGCTCTGAGTTGCCAAAACAAACGTGTTAAGTAATAGGGTGTCCCCCGAACAACAATCTTGACATTATCTAGATAAAGATATATATTATGGACATAAAGATTAGCAAACACGCAAAACAGAGAATGGAAGAAAGAGGTATATCCGAAGAACAAGTGAGGTCTTTCTTTGATTCAAACGAGCCGATTACCTCTTGGAAAATTTCGGACTCCGACAACTCAGTGATTTTGGTTGATACAGTGTTTGATGAACAAGAGTTTAGGCTAGTTTATAACGCGCTCACAGATACTCTGATTACACTTTACCCAAGGAGGTAAATCATGACAGGCAAAGAACTTGCATTGGCCCTTGAAAGGGAATATGAGGAAACGGGTGAAAACGCAGGCACCGCTATGCCCCCCGCACCTTCAATTGCTGCGGCCATAGCGACCGTTAAAAAGCGCAAGACCAAGGTAGGAACAAGTTTTGATCCGGGTGTTTTAGAAGCGTTCAAGGCAAAGGCAGAACGCGTCGGCATTCCTTATCAGACGCTGCTCAATTCCGTGGTCAAACGCTATACCGAAAGCAAGCTCGACATCGAGGTTGCGTAAATCCAAAAGAAGTTTTATTTCCTAGGAAACAAACCCTTGCAGCCCGGCTCTCCGCCGGGCTTTTTGCAAATTTTACAAAAATTTTACAAAAATTCGGGCATTGGCGGATTGAATCAAACGTGTTAAGTAATAGGGATTAGCCCTAATTTAACACGAAAGGAAATATATATGCCTGAAGAAAATGCAAGTCGGCCGACCAAGAAGTACATTGTCACGAACGAGCGCGGCGAGGAATTCCTGCTGCCAAAATACGCGGCGACCTTCCGCATCCTTATGGACGACAAGGAGACAATCCGCGACGTGCTCAACAGCCTGCTCCAGCTGGACCGCGACCACGAAATCACGGAACTTGAATACGAATTCGAGAAGCCCATCGACATCTTTATGCCGGAGAATGACCCGGCCCGCCTTGACGTCTGGGTGCATACCCGGGACAAGCGTCATATGAATATTGAGATGCAGAACAAGGTGCATTCGTTCCTTTACGATCGCATGCAGCTCTACAACTCGTACCTCACGCTGCGCGGCAAGTACGAGTTTAACCGTTCTCCCTATTTCTTGGGCCTGCCGGAAGAGGAACGCAGGTATCGCTACTACGAACTCCCGGAAACGGTATCCATCTGGCTTTGCAACGACCCGATTCTCAAGCCGAAGGATATCTACAAGGATGTATGGTCGACCTATAGCGAACATGATGTTGAATCGGGGAACGCTCTTCCCATTTCGCGGAAAAATAGGTATATTGTTATTGACTTGCCTAATTTCGTGAAGTTGCGCAAGGGTGTGAAAACCCGCGAGGATTTCTGGCTTAGGCTTATCTCTAGGGGACCGCTCCAGGTTCCCGAAACAGAAGATCCGATTTTTGCGAATGCACTTGACCGCTTGCGTGTAAGTCGCATGAGCCCTGAACTTTTGAAAGCATTGGAGGCAAACATGTTCGACCATCATGAATACGAAGCTATCGAAGCCGAAGCCTTCCTCAAGGGGCAAGCGAATGGCGTCCAGCAGGAACGCGAAAAGAATGACGCCGAATGTGCAGCTCGTGATTCCAAACGTGCGGATTATCTCCGCTCGCAAAATGTCCCAGACAGTGTGATTTCCACAATGCTTTCGCTTAAGTAATCTTTTTGCTTCCCGACTTCACAGCCGGGGCTTTGTAAAAACAAGCAGAAGAAGGCGTAAAAGACATGGCGTACAAAGAGTACGCGAGGAGTTTTACAACGCACTTATGCGAAGTTTTTTATCCCTTAATGTGGATGGCTGAAGCAAATTCGGCCAGCAGCTTCGGGTCTTCGACCTTTTCCCACAGCGTGCCGGTCACGATGATGTTCGCGCCTGCGGCCACACGGATGGCGGCCGTCTGCGGGTCCTTGATTCCGCCACCGGTCATAATGGTCATTTCGGTCGCCTTGCGGGTATAGGCGATGTGTTCCACCGGCACCGGTTCTTCGGCACCGCTGCCCGCTTCCAGGTACACGTAGCGCATGCCCATAAGTTCAGCAGCAATGGAGTTCACCATGCTGAGCTTAGGCTTGTTGGCAGGTACCGGCATCGTGCCGCTGATGTATTCGACCGTGGTACGCTTGCCGCTGTTGATCAGCTGGTACGCCGTCGGAATCGCTTCCATGTTGAGCGCACGCACGAGCGCACCGCCACGCACCTGTTCATCAATCAGGTAGTTCGGATTGCGACCGCTCACGAGGGTCATGAAAAGCATCGCGTCAAAGCCTGGCACCACCTGGGAGGCGCCACCCGGGAACAGCACCACGGGCAAGTCCACATTGGCCTTGAGGGCAGCCACCTGCTTGGGCAGTGTAAAATTACCTAGGTAAGAACCGCCTACCAGCAAGAGGTCGGCACCGTTTTCGGCGGCCATCGCGCCCGCCTTCACAAAAGCGGCTTCGTCAGACGTATCGGGGTCCAGCAGCACGGCAAAAAGCGCACCGCGTTTTTCGATTTCAGCATTCAGACGAAGTTCGGTCTTACCAGGTTTCATACAATTCCTTTTCTTGCTTCTATTCCGCAAGATATCATAAAGATACAATATTTTTCTTTCCATGCCATAAAAAAAATGAAGAAGGAGGGCTAGAGGCCCTCCTTCTCGTTCTCGGCCTGTTCTCCCCCAACCGAATCCTCCTAACCGGTCCTTCGAACAGGCCTAACCCCCAAATTCGCTATTCGTCTTTGATGCAGCGGACAAAGCCCATCTCAGGCCGACCATAAGCCTGTTTAAGCTCATGATAGCGATTAACATTGTACATTGTCGCATTTACCGCATACACAATCGATCCATAAACAACACGGTTTGAAAAATCATACGTAGAATCACGATCACCTTCAGACAGCACCTTCGGCGCGAACAGATATGGAACGCTTCTGATACCTATTCTATACCAATCGGAGCCTCCGCGAATTTCGGCAACATAATCCATACTGAACCCAACCGGATTACCATACCACGACAACAAGTAATTCAATTCCTCGCCCGGTTCCACACCAAAGTGACTTCTCAAGTACAGGAACAATTTCGCCCAATCTTCGTACTGGGGCATACGCCAGCCTTCTGGACATACATCAAAACTTATGGATTCCAGAGAATCAGCCACCTTCTCCCAAAGTATATTGTCACTATCGTCACGATAACCCCCATATTCATAAATCACATCACAATCTTCTTCGGCCCTACCCCGCCAATACAACGTATCATCAGACGAACTCTCGTTCAAGTACTCAAGAGTTTTAACATCAACACACCCTTCTTTAGTCGTGTACTTTCGGTAAGACGAATCCAGGCGGGCCACAAACGAATAGATGCGGCCATAGCTAGAGCAATAAGACATTTCACCCGTGAAAAATTCTTCCTTGAAACAGCTAGAGTTTTCCGTTTCATAGTTCAAATTTTCCGCCATCCAAGTTTGCGATACATCTCCCAAATCCAGTTGCACCGTCTTGTAGGTTTTGGCATCTCGGGAGTCCGTCATCGTACCAAAGGTGTGAGCGACACTCACCTTGTTCGCCTGGCGGATTGTCATTTTCCAAGCATCTGATTCGCATTTCAATTCATACATGCCGCTATGGATGTCAGCAAATTGTTCCTCTTTTTCAGACGAGCAGGCTCCATAACCAAACACGGACGCAAGCAAGTTGGCAAAATAGGCCCGACGCTGCAAGCAATCCTGATAATACTGTACAGCACTATCTCCAAGCCTTTCGAAAGCGCGCGAAGATACCTGCAAAACAGTGAATATATATGACGACTCAACTCGCTTTACCAAGGTTTCCTTTTCATTATCCAAAAGCCCCGTTAGAGTTCCTGTCTCGCCAAATTCCCCTTTGAGGCGTTCCAACCAAGTAAACGGAAGCACTTCACTAAACGCCTTGCGCCACAAGGCCTCCGTTGACGAATTTATCTGCGGTTCAGCACCAAAGCCAAGAGCAGTCGCAATTTCGGTTCCAGCTTGAGTCCTTGCTGCTGCAAACGACATACCCGCTTCGGCCAGTTTTTCGATACGGTAAGCAGCCAAATGGCTCACCCCATCAACAATGATCATTCCCGTATCTCGGACATCCACAATCGCTTTCAGCGAAATCGATCCCGACACTGCCTCGAACGAAACTATGGGACTTCTCAACGAAACACTATCAAAACGGACTGTTCCACCATCATTGATCGCAACCGTAAACGAGGTGTCCCCAAACGGCGCCAATGATACAGAATCCAATTCCATCAAGGTTACTCGTCCTGCGTTCAAGAAAGCATTCTGCGGAACGGAAACGGAAATTCCCTCCGACGCCCCCCCTTCTGCACGTTCAAGCGCATAATAAGCACGCCCTCTCAAAGAGATATTTTCGTATGCGATAACACTCGGCTCTTCTGAAGAGCCTCCCATCTGCGTCCCCGGAGTCGTTTCCACTTTTGAAATGGCATTCCCTTCGTCAGTGGAGCAGGCCGCGAGCATCAAGGCGAGCGGCATCGCCATTTTGCAGATAAAGTTTCTACTCATTGTTTTGTAGTTCATGATATCCTCCTAACCCTTTTTAGAACTCTTGTTTGTCATGGGGAAAAACTGGATGTTCAGGCGGTACACCTCATCCGTTTCGGTTTCCCTAGTGGCAATTTCAATAATGCGCTTGCGGAACGCATCGATTTCAGCGACAATTTCGTCGTAGGCGCCTTGCGTAATGCCAAGCGTCACACCCGAAAAATGCCTTTCGTTTTGCGGCACGCCCTCGATTGTGTCGAGCGCGAGTTCGCCCATTTGGCGGTGCAGGCCGCGAATCACCGCAGGCGTCACTTCCATGGGCCCGGCCGTAATCGATCTGTCCGTCTGCACATAATTGCCGTTTTCATCCTTCTGGAGTATGTTCGCTTTCACCAGAAAGTTCAGCGAATCACTTACCTCGGCAGCGGTAATTTTAGGGCGACACGCCTTTGCAAGAGCCAACGGTTTTGCACCCGGCATGGCCGGCGCAAGTTCGCGAAGCACCGGATTTTTCCAGCTGTCAAAGTAGCGGTACGCATCGGCCTCGACGACTTTCGCCTTGCGACTTTCCGCCATCGTTACCAATTTCTGGAAAGATTCCTTCTTGGCATTGTCCGTCTTGGCGTGGTCAAAGTGGACCATCTCGCGGAAAAACTCAAGATCGCCACCAATCAAGTGCATCGCCGCAGCAACGCGGTCAACAGCCGCTTCACTCAAGTTGAAGCGTCCCTCGCTCACATATTTTAGGTAGACCGGCGAAGAAAATCCTGCCGCACGGGCGAACTCCGGCCAGGTAAACGCAGATTTCGCCTTTCTGTCGGCGTAGTAGTCCGCGATATACTGACGGTAGCTCGTATATTCAAGTATATCTTTCATTTGTCCTCCTCTTAACCCCCCGGTTAAGCACATTCTAAATATAAGCAATAAATTTTCAAAAGTCAATAGTTTTTACAATAAATTTTTCATTATTTTAAAGAAATTTCATCATTTTTAACAATTCTGTATAAAAATCACACAATTTCTACAATAAATTTCAGATTTAGCCACAAGCGAACCGAATTCTATTTAAATTTACCGCATGAACCTTTACACGAAAGTAGACATCCCTGCCACAAATTTCAAAATCGATTACAGCAGCCGTTTGGCGTTTTTCGGATCCTGTTTTGCAGACAACATTTCGGCACAGTTCGCAGAGAGAAAATTCAAGGTGATGGCAAACCCGTTCGGGACGGTCTACAATCCAATTTCCTTGGCGAGCCAAGTCAAGGCAATTGCCGAGGGAAAAGTTTTCAAAGATAAAGACGTCTTTAAAGATGAACGCTGCGACGGACTTTGGCATTGCTGGAGTGCGCACAGTTCACTATCGGCGCACACCCGCGAAGAATGCATCGACAAGCTGAACGCAGCGACAATGCAGACACGGGATTTTTTGCAGAAGGCCGACATCGTTTTCGTCACACTCGGCACCTCATTCGTCTACTTTTTAAAAGGCAACGGCGAACCCGTTTCGAATTGTCACCGACAAGACCCGAACCTGTTTACGCGCAGAATGATTTCGGTAGAGGAAGCGACAGACGCCATCCGCGAAATCGTCGCAAGCATCCGCCTGCTAAATCCAAACACTAGCATCGTCCTTACCGTATCGCCGCTGCGACACATGAGCGACGGCGCCCACAATAATACACTTTCGAAGGCAACACTGCAGTTGGCCATAAACGAAATTGTTAAACACGGATCGGGGATTGCCGCGAGCGCGGGAGATTTCATAGAATATTTCCCGAGCTACGAAATCGTGATGGACGAGCTGCGCGACTACCGCTTCTACGAAAGCGACATGGTCCACCTTTCAAGAACCGCCGAAGAATACATTTTCGAACGTATGGCAGATACTTACTGCAGTGAAATAACATGCGGCCACATCGCCAAGGTCGAAAAGTTCCTCAAGGGAGCGAGGCACCGGATTCAGGACGAGTCCTCCCCCGCCACGCAGGATTTCCTTAAAAAGATAAACGCCCAGGCTGCTCAACTGGAAACAGAAATTCCAGGACTCAACCTGAGCGACGAAAAACGCCCGGTCAAATAACCGAGCGCAATCAAAAAACGATTACTTTCCGAGACTTTCCTTCGGGATGCTCGTAAAGGTGAGCGCACCCTTCGCGTGAACGTTGCCGTTCACTTTCACGACGCAGTCAAAGCCGACCAGCACGCCGCCTTCCTTCGTCTTCTTCACGGAAATTTCAAGCTGGTCGCCCGGAATCACAGGCTTCACGAACTTGAAACCGTCAATCTTCAAAAGCACATAGAGATTCTTTTCCAAATCTTCGGCAGGCTTTTCGATGACGAGCGAGCAGAGCTGAGCGCAGCTTTCCACAATGAGTACGCCCGGCATAATCGGTGTGCCCGGGAAGTGACCGGTAAAGTACGGTTCGTTCACGCTCACGTTCTTGATGCCCACGGCAGATTCGTTCGGCACCAGTTCCGTCACTTTCTCGATCATCTGGAACGGCGGACGCTGCGCAATCTTTTCGCTGATTTCGTAAATGTTCATCATAGAGAAAGCCCTCCGTCGAGTACGAACACCTGGCCGGTCACGTAGGCGAACTGGTCAGAGGCTAGTGCAGACACAATGTTTGCGACTTCGTCGGCGGAGCCGAAACGCTTGAGAGGAATCTTTTCGAGATAGCCCTTGCGGGTCTCTTCGGGAATCGCCTCGATCATCTCGGTCGCGATAAAGCCCGGAGCCACCGCATTCACGCGGATACCGAAACCGCCGAGTTCCTTCGCGAGCGTCTGCGTCAGGGAATTCACAGCACCCTTCGTGGCGCTGTAAACGGCCTGGCCCGCAAGAGCGAACTTCGAAGACACGGAGCTCATGTTGATGATCACGCCGGACTTCTGCTTGTACATCTTGACGGCCACCTGCTGGGCACAGTAGAAGTAACCCTTCACGTTCAGGTCGAAGCACTTGTCGAGAGTTGCCGGATTCATCATCATCAGGTATTCGTCGCGGACAATGCCCGCATTGTTCACGAGCACGTCAATGCGGCCGTAAGCCTTGAACACTTCGCGCACCATAACCTTGACTTCGTCAAGCTTGGAAACGTCGGCCTTGTAAATCATGCCGTCGCCACCTTCAGCCTTGATCTGGTCGAGCGTCGCGTTTGCCGCCTCGTCGGAACTGGAGTAGTTCACCACAACTGTGTAACCGTCACGGGCAAGTCGCAGGGCGCAAGCCTTGCCAATGCCTTTAGATGCACCTGTCACCAAAGCAACTTTCATCATCAAGTCTCCTTCTTCTAAACTATTTTCCGAAAACGACGGCGCTGTAGGAGCCGCCCGCCGCAAACGAAATCACCAAAATTTTCTTGAGGTTTGCAGCGTCAGCCTTCTTGGATGCCACGGAACCATCAGCAGCGACAAAGTAAGCATTGTCACCAGCAAGTTCACCGCTCAACAGGAGGGCCGCTTCGGCAGCGGCCAACGCGGCAGACCCCGCACGGCCTTCGCCCGTGCGTTCCTTGACTTCAAAGAGCGGCATCGAGGCGAGCTTTTCGCCAAACACGCGCTTGAGGGCGCCCTTCTCGATATCATCGATTCGCTTGCAACCGTTTGCAAAGCCGCAAACCGCATCAATTTCGCTAGCGGAAATTCCGGCATCAGCGAGAGCATCGGCAATCGCCTTGTCCAGGGCCTCGTCAGAACCGACCAGCTTGCCGAACTTCACGTTCTTGCGGCCGTGACCGAAGCCGAGTGCGTAGCAGTAGACCTTTGCGCCACGAGCCTTGGCATAGCCTTCTTCTTCGAGCATAATGGACACAGAACCGTCACCCACCACGCAGCCTTCATTGTCTGCGAAAGGCGCCACCACATCCGTTGCGGCCACGCCGAGCTTCTGGGCAAATTCGGTAATAATCGGCAAGTTTTCGTCGGTACCGGTAGCCATCATCGCCTGTTCCTGGCCGTCGTGAATCACGTTCATCGAGTATCCGATGCTGTCGAGACCGGAAAGCGGACCCGTCGTAATCGTGACGCCGTAACCCTTGATGCCGGAGCAAATGGAAAGGTAGCCGCCCGCCGCATTATAAACCGTATGCGGGAACTTGAAAGCGGAGCCCTGGGAGTTACCCTCACGGGCAATCAGTTCTTCAAAATCGTAAGTGGCACCGAGGCCGCCTTCGCTAGTACCCACGATAATGCCGATATCCTTCGCGTTATCGTCGGTTACCTGGAGGTTTGCATCCTGCAAAGCGCGCATACCCGACACCGTCTGGAGCTGTCCCAGGTTGTCGAGCTTGCGGTAGAACGCCATCTTGATGCCGAGTTCCTTATAGTCGTCGAGTGCAATCGTCGAATGTACCGAAGCCGATTCAGGCTTCTTGTCGGCCTTTACCGCTTCGAGGTAGGCAGCCTTGCTGTTACCAAGCGGAGAGACGATTCCAAGCCCCGTCACGGCAATCTTCTTCGCCTTCGCGGACTGGGCAGAAACTTCGCCGGGGACCTTCGAGAAGACAATCGCCGCGTTCGTGCCGCCGAACGCCACGTTGTTGCTCAGCACGCACTTGAGTTCCTTGTGGCGCGCCTTGTTCTGAACGAAGTCGAGACTACCCACCTTCTCCTTGAGGGCGGCAGACTGTTCTTCGCTGTAGGGGAATGTCGGGAGCACCGTATCGGTCGTAAGCGCCTTGATGCTGAACACAGCCTCGATAGCACCGGCGGCACCGAGGCAGTGGCCGGTCATCACCTTGGTCGAGCTCACGCTGACACTTGCGTTGTCTTCGCCAAAGAAATTCTTGAACGCCGTAATTTCGGCATTGTCATTCTTGCCCGTACCCGTACCGTGAGCGTTCACGTAGCCGATATCGGACTTGTCGATGCCGGAATTCTTGACGGCGCGATTAATCGCTTCCATCAGGCAAACGCCATCTTCACGCGGAGCGGTAATGTGGTTTGCGTCGCTCGTAACGCCCGAACCGAGCACTTCGCAGTACTGTTTTGCAGAGCGTTTCTGGGCATGTTCGTAAGATTCAACAATAACGATACCCGCACCTTCGCCAAGCGTGATGCCGTTGCAACGGTTGAACGGAGAGCATCCGTTTTCGTCGAGGGCATGGAGAGAAAGGAAGCCGGAATACGGAACAGCCGCAAAGGAGTCGGCACCGCCCGCAATCACCACGTCGGCCTTACCCGCACGAATCAAGTCGCAGGCAACCGCAATCGAAATCGTACCTGCCGCACAGGCGTTCGCCACGTTCGTCACGATACCGCCCGCACCACAGGATTCTGCCACCTGCGAAGCAATCGCCGCAATAGGCATCTTTGCAATTTCAGAAGCGTCGCGGCCATGCTGATGATACTGTTCAATCGAAAGGACACCGCCCACGCAGCTACCGATCACCACGCTCACGCGCTGGTCGTCACCAAAATTCGAAAGCCCCGCATCGGCTAAGGCCTCGTTCGCGGCCTTGATGCAGAGCTTGGAGACGCGGTCCTTTTCTTCGGGAGCGTCCAGATTGTCGAGGGTATCGCACTTGACTTCGGCAGCCAAGTCCGCATAGCAATTTACAGTATCGACCGAAGTGGTCTTATGGATGCCCGAAACAGATTCCAGGGCACTTTTCCAAGTCTCTTCGACATTGTTACCGACGGCGCAAATAACACCCAAGCCAGTAACTACACAGCGGCGTTCGTCAGGGGTCATACTACTCCAAAAATCTACAAGGAAATCCCCACCTTGGTGGCCACGCGCACTAAGCAACAAGTTGCTAAGTGCCGTCCGCCCGCCTTCGCGGGGATGACAAGTTCAGTTGTTCCGCAGAGGCTAAACAACAAAATTAAGCCTTGTGGGCTTCAATATAAGCGGCGATCGTATCGATGCTCTGGAAGTTTTCCTTGGCAACACCAGTCATGGACACGCCGAAGTTGGAGTCGACAAAGGAGATAATTTCGAGAGAATCCACGGAATCGAGACCGATTTCTTCACCAAAAAGCGGAGTATCGAACTGGAGCACGTCGCCATCGACACCGAGATCGGACATAAAGAAGGACTTGAGTTTGCTTTTCATTTCTTCAGAAGACATAATTTACCTCATTGTTTTTATTTTCGCCAAAAGATAGAAAAAAATAAGAAACCATCTTTCAAAAAGATTACAAAACCGACATATTGACGGAATTCAGGGATAAAATGGCACTAGAATGCCTGACGGACGTAGAAAGACAATCCCAAATGGTCAAAATCGACCCAGGAAAAGTCAGCGCGAGCAAAAAGCGTCTGTTTCAAATTCAATCCGAGAAGCGCTCCCGCACCAAGCGACCGGTGCCAGTCGTTGCGAACAAGTTCACTAAAGTACCGCCCCGACTTGCCTCCTTCGAAAAAGGCATGAGCGCCTAGACGCCACCAAATGTACTGACGCAACTCCGCCTGCATAATGACAGCCTGATTGTCGCCAAAGTACAGACTCTCTACCCCACGGAAACGGCATATTCCATCGGGCCCCGCCAGCATATCGAACGGGACATCGCCATCGGCACGCTGCCACAGGAAACCCACCGCCGTCGTGGTCGTTTTCGAAAGGCTTGTATAGCCGCGCAAGTCAAGAGTCTCTACGTCGAATGTGTAGTCGCCCAGAAGGTCGCTATAGAACATCTGCTGCCACTGCACCAGGAATCCGTGACGGGTCCAGTTGATGTTATCTCGAGAATCGAAACCGAACAGGTAGCCTACACCGTTACGCCACCCGGAATGCTCGTCGGGCAGATCCGTTATCTCGCCCTTCTCAAAATCGATTTCAGTGTATTCGGCGTGGACCTCAATTCCGTACTTCAGCGTCGACGGCAGCCCAACCCGCGATTCAACCTTGGTGCCGTACTGGAACTTTTTGCGGTTGAAATTGGTAAACACATCAATGTCGGGATCATTGCCGCGACCGTAGTAACCGGCCACCCAGTCCTGGTACTTGAGCAGCCCCCAGATACTGACCTGATCATGGAACATGTAATAGTAGGGTTCCAGTTGCAACTGCAGCTGGCCACGCGTCGACCCGTATGCCGTAAGCCCGATTTCGGGAACCTTGCCCGCCTCTTCGTCCGACTTCAGGAACAGCAGGGCCATCACGCCGATCTGGAACTCGGTCTCTTCGGTATAACCCAGGATAGGCACTACGGAATAACGCTGAAAATCGTCTTCAGGAGCAATTCCCTCTACAGAGCCGTTTTCACCCGCAACAGCCAAGGCTGCACAGGCAATCAGAACCACCCAAAATTTTCTCCAAAAATACATTGCGATCAAAGATAAAAATATACTATTGTCACCCGACATTCAAAAAGCTACATTTGGCTCCGAAATGTCAAAACTGAACTCCGATCGCCTCAACTCCTTTGGTTCTGCAAGCATCCCGAAACTGGTGCTGCAGTTCTCGGTCCCCGCCATCATCAGTATGCTGGTGAATGCCCTCTACAACGTAGTGGACCGTTTCTTTGTGGGACAGGGGGTCGGAAGCCTCGGTATCGCAGGTATCACACTTTGCTTCCCGATTTGCCTGTTCATTATGGCCATGTCCATGATGGTCGGCGTGGGCGGCAACACACTCTTTGCCATCCGCCTCGGTCAAAAGAAGTATATCCAGGCAAGCATCATCCTGAACAACTCTTTTTCGCTGCTGATCCTGATGGCCATCGGCACGTTCACGCTCGGCGAAATTTTCATGGAGCCGCTCCTGAAGTTGTTCGGGGCAAGCGAGCAGACCCTCCCCGTGGCAAGTAGCTACATGCGCATTTTGCTATGCGGTGCCATATTCCAGACAATCGCCCCGGGCATGAACCACTTCATCCGTTCGATGGGTCACCCGAAAACCGCCATGTTCCGCGAAATTGCGGGCGCAGTCACAAACATCGTCCTGGACTATCTCTTTATCATGAAGTTCCACTGGGGCATCGAGGGCGCCGCCTGGGCGACCATCGCCTCGCAGCTTGTCGCCTCGGCACTCATCACGCAATTTTTCATTAAGAAGACCGCGCCTATCCACATTCGCTGGCGCCACATGAAGTTGCGCGCCGCCTATGTGCGCAAGATTTACATTCTCGGCCTGCCGCCTTCTGTGATGCAGATTTGCAACAGCCTGATGAACGCAATCTTGGCCTGGAGCCTGACCACTTACGGAAACATCAGCGTCAAGACGACTGGCGCACTCTCCGGCGGCGACATGGCGATTTCCGCTTTCGGTATCACCAATAGCATTATCTCGATCATCATCTTGCCGCTCCTCGGATTTGTCCACGGAACGCAGCCGATTATCGGCTACAACTACGGCGCCCGCCTCAACAAGCGCGTCAAGGAAACCCTCAAGTTTGCCTTCATTTACGCAGGCGGATTCATGTTCGTCACCTGGGCTGTCCTCATGTGGCAAGCGGAAACCTTCGTGGCACCGTTCGCTCCGAACGACCCCGAACTCATCAAGCTTTCCGCCTGGGCCATGCGCATTTTTGCAGCCGCCTTCTTCATGATTCCCTTCGGCATGGTGTCGGGAAACTTTTTCCAGGGTACAGGAAAGGCGTTCAGAGCCATGTTCCTGAACGCCTGCCGTCAAGTAATTTTGCTGATCCCGTTCCTGCTGATCCTGCCACACTTCTTTGAACTCAAGGGAGTGTTCATGGCGCAGCCGATTGCAGACACGGGTGCAGCTATTATCGGTCTTGCCATGCTGTGGCACGAACTGAAGAAACTCAAATAGGCCCTGACAAAAAAGAGATCCCACCTTGGTGGCCATGCGCACTAAGCACTAAAGTGCTAAGTGCTGTCCGCCCGGGGCAAGCCCGGGATGACAAATTAGGCGTCCGTGTAACTAGTTAGCGGATGTTCACGCGGCGGGTTTCGCGGCCAACCTTCACGATATAGGAACCGTTCATAAGGTCGGGCACCACCGTTTCTGCACCGGCGAGATTTCCATGGCGCACGACGCGGCCCTGCAAATCCATCACAGCGAACTTTGCGCCAGCCAAGCCCCCCGCAATCGTCAAGGTCGAACGGGCACTATTCCTTACAGCAAAGCCGGACTGGCCTTTCTTTACGGCAGCAACCAACGGCTTCTTGACAGAAGTCGTATGCCACGGATCATCGTTGTGGATATACAGATTCGTTACCAGGCGCAGGTTGCTCATGCTCGTACGACGGTCGCAGTAGAACATGTCAAAGTCATACTCCATTCCCGCCTTAAGCTTGCCCGTATTGCCAACAAAATCATCCAAGGATACATAACTCGGAGCAGGCATATGGAGACCGCCCAGGTCAATCGCCAACTTGTTGTCGACAAAAATCCAGATGTCATCGTCCCCGCGTACCGACAGGAACGCGCCTCGGTGGTAGGTAAACACACCATGGACTTCCATACAGAAATGCTGGTTTCCTTCCGTCACGAGTCGTTCTTCCCAGCTATCCTGATCATAAACATTGGGTTCATCGCCATTGGCAAATTCACCCGCAGAAACCGGATACAGGTCGATATACGGAAGATTCGTTTTCGGATCAATCGCAGACCAGTTTTCAACAGGACCAAGAGCCTCATCCGCCCTTTGGGAAATATAATTGTATTCCGACCCTAGGCCTCTTCCACGACCATACTTAACCGCACCAAATTCATCCCTAAGTGTCGCCGCAGTAGCGCAATCACCCTTGCAGGTTTTCGCAGTAACAGAATCCTTAAGGTCATTCAGCGGAGTAAAGGCTTCTGTAGGTGCGAAATAGTCAAAGGAGTAGTAATAGCTATCAAATTCCCAGAAGCCGTACTCATTCCTAAAAAACGGCAGATAACGGAAGTCATGCTTCACATTTACGCCCTTCGTTTCCTGGAACATTACGTCAAAGGCATCCGAACTCACGAAGCACCCGCTCGTAGAATTGTAAGTCGGCTTCTTCTTCGTCGGATCAAGCGTTTCACTGACAATTCCCGGAGTCACGCCAATACAGGGAACTGAATTTATTTTTCCAGCACCCGGGAAGTTATAATAAGCGGAAGCATCATAGCAAGCGTTCGATGCCACGTCCGGATAATCATCGCAAGTAAAAGCACCATGCAAGCTAGCATCAGTATCGTAATAGGTCACGTACATGGCGTAAGAACAGACGCCGTCTATCCCCGGTTCATCCGGACTACCCTTAAAATACATCTCTTTGACATCATAGGCTTCCGCCACGTCGGGTTCCGTCACAAAGGAAACCGTGTCCGCACCAAAAAGTGTAAAAAGCGAATTCATCGGAATTAAATCAGGCTCTTTTCCCCAACCATTAACACCGATGGCATCTGTCAAGGATTCATCGTCCTCTCTAAAGATAAGGACATTCTCGGAAACATCCTCGTTCATCCAGACCGCGTAGTACCACCCGCACATATAGGGATAGACCCTTAACGGACGGCCATTCCCGTAGGTTCCGTCCGGAGACCACATCGGCGTCGAGGCGAACCATTTTTCATCATCAGGAGGCAAAACGAAGAGCACCTTGATATCCGGCTTTGTAGAAGAAACAAACGTCTCTCCCGGATGTTTCGGATCTTCAAGGACCCAGACATCCATTCCTTTTCCAGGGCAGGCGATATCGGCATGCATCTTCGGATAACTATAATCGAAGCGGGTGAGGCCGTTCCATTCCGACTGAAGCACATAATGCACTGGACCTGAATCATACGCATCGGCAAGCGCAAAGGTGTCCCCCACAAATTCTTCCGCGACTTGGTCCAAGTCAAAGTCATAATACCCCGTCTTCTTATTAAGCGCAGAACGCGGAATCTCCATCGAGCCGCCAAGCACGGACACGTACATTTTAGCCCAGTTGTCAGGCGCCTTGAAATGCAATGTTCCGTGACACGTCGGTGCTGCAACTGCACTCTGAACGACCGCCAGCGCAAACAGCACGGCGGAACCCATCTTTACCCAATTTTTCATTTTTCCTCCCAATAGGGAACGCCCTAGCGCCCCAATTAATAAAGCTTCTTCATGTCGGTAAGTTCACCGGCCTTTTCATGGAAAAGCACCATCGAACCACCCTGAACCTTCTTGAAAATCTTAGTGAGTTTCTCGACGGCATCCTTTTCTTCGAAACCGATTTCGTTGTAGGCAGTCTCACCAATCACGACACCCACATTCACGAAGTCCGGGGCCTTGCGGCGAAGATAGTTCAGGAAATCCTCATCGTTGTTGAGGATGTCGGTTGCCGTCGGCTTTTCGAGTTCAGCCGGATCACGCGTACTCACCAGAAGCGGATACATATCATCCGCAACCATCTGCTTGGAATTCAAATAAAGCGTATTGCCCACGAACAGGCTAATGGAATCGTTGAGCACCTGACGCACTTCAAGGAGCACGTCGCTCTGCGTAGACGCCTCCTGGATTTCGAGCTTGGAAGGTCCACAAGCCATAAGGGCGAGAGACACGACGGACAGAACGGCAAGGGCAAGTTTCTTCATATTTTCACCTCGTTTTTTGAACTAATATATAATTTATTTGTTCAAAATGTGCAGAGCGCGTTCAATTAATTCCGGCTTAAGGTCAAAAACTCGGCTCAAGGTCTCGATTTGGGCAGAATTTTCAATTTTTTCGATACGGGAGCCATTTGCGTCGCGAGTGACGAGGTTTCCCTTCTGGTAATAATACTGCACCCCATGCTCGCGGTCAAGACGGTTCAGCACCGGGTAGGTCATCATCTCGCGGTAAAAGCTCTCGTTCCAATGCTGCTTGAACTCCTCCACAGAGACACCTTCGACGGGATATTCAAAGCGAAGCTTCATGGGGAAAGTCATGCGACCATTATCGCGAAGAGTACCGCCAGTCCAAAGTTCCATGCTCGAAGCATCGGGTCGCACTAGGCGAACACTATTGGGTACCAGCGGGAAAAAAGCCTCGCCAGAACCCTGCGGAAAAGGCTGGGGAATTGGAAGAGGATCGAAAATCAAATAACCCGGATCAAAAAGATATTCCACTTTTGGGGATGTCACGCCTTCGGCAAGCAAAGACGAATCCGTGTTATCCGGCAGAATCAAGGCACAGTGGATATTCCGTTCCTTGCGCTTGTGCCCCATCACCAAACGAGGCGAAAGCCCCATATCCCTGAACACCTGGTACAAATGCCAGGTCATGCTGAAGCAGGTGCCGCCACCCATCCACGCATCGACATCGTTCTGGAAACTGTCATCCAGCTTTTGCGCTGCCGTAGAACTCCCCGTCGATTCAAGACGGATAATCTTCGTCAAGTTCTCGTAAGTGACTTTAGATAATTTGTCACAAATATCCTGAATTTTTTGCCACAGGTCGGGTTGCATACTACACTACCATCATCAAGCCGTCGATGCCGAGAACCGTCAGGCAAGCAACCACAGCAACACCAACTAGGCCAAGGCCAAACAGCGACGCGACAACGGCAGTCAGCAGGGCACACGCCCCCGAAAACTTGTTGTCTGTCGAATAGAAAATCGCAGGAACCGTCATCGCCGCAAGCACCGTATACGGCACATACGCCAGGAACGAGCGCCAGAAGCGGCTCTTGATTTTACCCTTCAAAAGAACAAACGGAACCGCACGCAGCAGATACGTCACACCCGCCATCACAAGCAGGAAAAGGCAATAGTCCCTAAAGTTCACGCCTCCCCCTTCGTTTGATCGACATTGTCAGATTCATCCTTGACCGGGAACAGGGCTGCCCCGATAAAGGAGGCCACCAGGGCGCAAATGATAATCGCAAATCCAACCGTCACTCCGCTCAACGCAGGAACGTACTTGAACGCAAGACTACAGGCTATCGCTATCAGGACAGCAACCAATGTCGGCAAATGAGCCTTCATCTGTGGGACGACAATCGCCACGAACATACCGTAAAGGGCAACCCCCAGGGCGTTCGTCACGATCGACGGCAAGATTTCACCACAAATGGCACCGCACAACGTTCCCGAAGACCAGCCGATATAGGGCAGCACCATCAACCCCACAAAATACCGCGCCGTTACAGGTCCGTTCTGACTCATGGCAAGCGCATAGATTTCGTCAGTAATACCGGTAGCAAGCAAAAGACGCTTGCCAACACCGAACGAGGGAGCCACCTTCTGCGACAGGGAAATCGCCATCAGGCTATAGCGGAGGTTGATGAAAAACGAAGCTATCGCCATTTCGATAAAGGTACCCGCGGCATCGGCCATAATCTGAAGGCCTGCAAACTGCCCCGCCGAAGTCAGGTTCGTCATCGAAATCAAGGTCACCAACGGCCATGAAAGGAGCTTTGACCCTGCAATCCCGAACGAGAACGAGACGGCGAAGTAGCCAAGGCCTATCGGCAGACCATCTTTTACACCATTTGAAAACTTCATGCCCCAAATATAGCAATTCCGCGCCGCTAATTTATGCAGATATATAAATTTGTGCATAACTAATTTTGTATGCAGAAAAATCCCCGGCCAAGCGACCGAGGATTATCGAAAAAGCGCTAAAGCTTACTTCATTACAATGCGGCGAGTCAGGTTCATAGAACCGGAGCGCACGCGAACGATGTAGTTTCCCTGACGGATGCCTTCAAGGCTCACGGAACCGATTACCTGCTTGAAGCTTACCATCGGACGGCCCTGCATGTCGAACACATCGACATCCGCGTAATCGACGCCGGCAATTTGCAGCAAACGACCTTCCATCGAAACATGAAGCGGATTAACCGCAACGGCCTGCACCACGGTCGTGTGCTCTTCGCTAGAAGAGGATTCTTCAGCACTGCTGCTGGACGACTCGCTGGAAGAGGACTCAACAGAAGAGGAGCTACTAGACGAGGACTCTGCCGAGCTGCTAGACTCCGCACTCGAAGAGGACTCGACAGAGGAGGAGCTGGACGACACACTAGAGGAAGATTCAGCAGAGGAACTGCTTTCTTCGCTTGAAGAAGACCCTTCTGTAGAAGAGCAGGATTCGATAGAAGAGCTGCTTTCTTCGCTGGAGCTGCTGGAGCTTTCGGCGATAGAGCTCGAAGACGGAGCCTGCACAACAATCGTCGCATAGACCGTATCGCTGTTCAAGTCCCCCTGGGCGATGAAGCTCACCTTATATTCAGAAGCCACAGTCGTAGGCGAAACCTTCCCCGTAAACTTCGAGGTCTTATTATCGGGATTTGTCACGAAAAGGAATTCACCTACCGGAACACCTTCCGCCCTAATCTTCGGCGATCCCTCGAACTTGAGCACAATCGGATCAATCGGCTCGCCGGCCACCACTGTCTGCGTAGCATTATCGCTTATCAGTTCCAAATCAACCAAGGCAGGCTTGTGCTTCACAACAATCGTCGCATAGGCGGTATCGTTTTTATCCGGTCCCAAGGCAATCGCCGCAATCGTATACTCTCCATCACCGTGATCTTCAGGGAAAGCCCCCGTAAGCGTCAAAGTCTTTTCGTTTGAATTCACCTGCCGTTCAATACATATCGGCTTTCCCTCGATACTCATATTCTTCGCATTTGCATACTTGAACACAATCGGCTTGATCGATTCACCGGCAACAACTTCCTGCGTAGCATTGTCAATGGTTTCTATAGAAGTTTCAGTAGGTGTATGTTTCACCGTTATCTTGCCTGCGACAGTAAAAAGCTTATTTCCAGCCTCATCAGTCTCAAAAATTTCATAATCGTATTCGTTATCGAAAAGAGATTCCTGTGTTGTACCAAAAAGAGCAACCGTATGAGTTTCAACATCGTAACTATAATCTACTCCCTTAGGGAAATTTGCATCTATACCTAAGCCCGACTTAAAACCGAACACAATCGTATCAATCGGTTCGCCCGCCGTAACCGTCTGGTCCTTGCTTCCGCTGATAACCTCAATAGGGGAACTCATGGGGATAACGGTAATCTTCAGCCACATTTCATCTATTGAATGATTGATGCTGCCTTCCACATCCAGTTTCATGTCGTAATCCCCACCCGCAGTATGTGCAGGAATTCGTCCCGAAACCGTGCAAGAGCCTGCCTTGTCCTTTTTCACACAATCACAATGCAACCCCTTCAAAAGATACGGGGTAACCGTGCCGACATTCTGCGTCTTGAAAACCATCGTCTGGATGGTATCGCCGGCCTTTACCGTCTGGACAGCACTACCGCTCTCCAATTCAAAGATCTTTGACGCAAAATTCGCACTTGCCGTTACAGCAAATAGCAACGCAAATGCGAGACCAGTTATTATTCTCATATTCTCTCCTGGGCAAGACCCCTAAAAAATTTTCCACAAAAATAAAAAATGCCAGGCGAATTAGCCTAGCATTTTCTATAAATTATTCTTTTTAGGCCCCAAAGGAGCCCTGAAAAGTCTACTTGATCGCGATTCGGCGAGTCAGGTTCATAGAACCGGAGCGAACGCGCACGATGTAGTTGCCTTGACGGAGATTTTCGAGGCTCACGGAACCGGTCACCTGCTTGAAGCTTGCCACCGGGCTACCCTGCATATCGAACACATCAACGGAGGCCCTTTCGGCACCGGAAACCTGCAGCATACGGCCCGTCATGGACACCTTGAGCGGATTCACCTCAAAGACATTTACAACGGTCGTCGATTCGCTCGAAGAAGATCCTTCAACCGAGCTGCTAGACGTGTTTTCGACCGAGGCAGAAGAACTGCTTGCCGCAGCGGTCACCGTCAGCTTGATTTCGAACTGCGTATTGTTAATTGTCAGCGTTTCGGTATGGTCGCCAACTTGGACATAATTCGGGACCGAGCCCGCAACAGTCACTTCGCTACCGGACTGTTCAATGTTGAAGAAGTGGAGATTCCAGGTGTTACGATTGAATGTCTGCACGTTCTTGAAGGTCACCGTTTCAAACTGGCCGCCCTGAGCAACCGTCTGTTCGAGGTCTCCGACGACAACCACCTGCGTTGCCGCGCTGCTCGAGGACTTTGCGCTGGAGCTAGAACGTACGGAGCTGGAAGAGGCGACGCTTGACGAAGACTTCGCAGAGCTAGAGGACGCCACAGAGCTGCTGCTCTTTGCGGAGCTGCTAGAGGCGATACTGGAGCTGGACTTCGCAGAAGAACTGCTTGCGACACTAGACGAAGATTTCGCGGAACTGCTAGAGGCTACGCTCGAAGAGGACTTTGCAGACGAGCTGCTGGAAACCGGAGAGGGAACCGGCTGAATGGCCCAGCCAGAGCAACGCACGTCATCCACATAGAGGTAGTTGTACTTCGGCTGGGTAGTAGTTTCTGCAACACCCTTGACTTCCCACGTGAACTTGTTGATACGATTCTTGGAAATCGTCACATTGTCTTTCGTCCAAGAAGGTTGCATAAGCGCGCCCCACGAGATAGTCGCCGTGGTCCAGTCGGATGCGGCAGCCTTTTCAATCTGATGGAATGCGTAATCCAAAACGTCAGTATCTTCCGCCTTGAAGTTGTGAGCCGCTCCCTTATACCTATAGGAAATCTGCGTGCAGCCGGAAAGGTCGTACGCAGTCTGCTTTTCATTCAGCGCAAGGCCCAACGCAACATAGGGATCATACTTGTTGCCGCCCTGGGAAAGGTTGATACCGGTAATACCCGCGACATACTTGGTGGAGTTTCCTGCCTTGGAGCCTGCGATAACGACATTGTAGCCGCCGCGAGCTCCTTCGCCGTTTGTAATCGTGGAAGCACCCAGGTCGCCGTCATCAGTATAGGCGTACCATTCGCCACCGGTAAAGGTATAGTTGTCGCCATCTTCCAGGTCATCGATGTAATCGGTATAACCGGAAGGAAGCGCACTGGAGGAACTGGCGATAGAGCTGCTAGAAACCGGTGTGCCGGAGCAAGCCGTATACGTGGTCGGATTGCCTGCCAGGTACCCCTTGACCAGATTACCCGACGAGGTATAGACGAAATTCGTTGCAGAGCTTCCACCCTCAAACGCGGCCGAACCTTCACCAATATGCGAAGCGGACCAGTTTGCCCAAGAAAGCTTGTGGGTGTTCATCCAGGTCTGCCAAGAATCATTAACACCAGAGTCAACTGAACCCTTACCATCTGCAGTACCGGTACCCCATTCCGTCACGAACACGGACAAGCCGCCATTCATGGCCCTTACAGCGTATGCACCTTCGTTACCCGTGGAATGAGAAGCCGCATAATAGTGGAACGTGTACGCCACATTCTTGTCGTTAATCGCATTCGTTATAGCAACCGAAGGATACTGGTCATAGTAAGGAGTTCCCACAACAACCAGGTTATCGGAATGCTTACGGATTGCTGCGATTACGGATTCCGCATAGTTCTTGATGGTCGGCCAATAACTAGATGCGGCACTTTCACCCCAAGAACCGATAGGCTCGTTATACACTTCAAAAATCACGTTGTCGTAACCGCCGTAGGTCTTTGCAGCCCATTCAAAGAATTCAACGGCACTAGAAGTCTGGTTCTCGGCCTGGTGAGAATGCCAGTCGATAATGACATAAATATCATTTTTCACGGCCGCATTCACCACGGTATTCAGGTAGGTTTTCTGTCGTTCAGCGCCGCCAGACAGGTATCCACGGTTATTGTCCCAGGATTCGCTAATGCCCATGACAAAACGAACAATCTGGACATTCATGGAACTGACCAGGTTGTCGATGGCCGCTTCGGAATAATAATCCGTCGCGGCAGCATCTCCCGAACTCCAATAGAGGCTCATGCCCTTCACCTGGACTTCAGCTCCATCGGCAACGCCCTTACAAGAGCCGTAAATTTGTCCCTTGTCAGCGGAATTTTTCCCAGCCTGCAACTGACCGTACTGGCTCACCGGACCTACGCGGTTCGCGGCAAAGGAAGTGGAAAGAAGACCCGCAGCGAGAACGCCCAGGCCAAGAACTTTAATGCTGTTTGAAAATTTCATACATCCTCTTTTTTCACCAATCTCCGAGGGTAAATTTAGCTAAAAGAGGGGCTTTTTCCACGTGATAAAAAGCACACAAAAATCATAAGTGTATACGTGTGTACACGAACGTTGCCATCCTGAAACAAACGTCGTGAGAACGGGATCCACACAAAAAAAGAAGCCCGGACTAAAGCCGGGCAACAAAAGACACGAATGGACGAAACGAACTAGTTTTCGTTGTTGTGCATTTCCATCTGTTCGCGGTCCATCGTGTGCTGCAGGTATTCCTTGAAGTCACGGTCGATGTTCACACCGTCGAGGTCGATGTCGTCGTTTTCCAACACGAACACGGCGCTCGGGTTATCGAGCCAGCCCACCACGTCCACCTGGTCGAGTTTCATGGACTTGTCGCCCGCGGCCTGTGCAACGTATTCAATCTTGGACTTCTGAACCCAACCCTGTCCGCAAGGACCCTTCACGAGCACGTCGGTATCGCCGTCCTTAAGGATTGTCAGTTCGTCGTTGAAGCCTGCCGTACAGACGACTGCGCCGCCGTCCTTTTCCTTGGTCAGGTCCACGTCGCCCAGCTTGGATTTGACTTTCTTGCCGGCTGCGAAAGAGAAGCTAACCATCAGGGCAAGAGCAATTAAAAGCACCTTTTTCATATCTTTCCTCAGAAACAGGTTAAAAAACTTGACAATGCAAGTAGGAATATACCTTTTATTTTTGACTTCCGTTAGATTTTCTTTTAAATTTTTGCGATATGAAGAAGATTTTACTTATTTTGGCCCTCATTTTGGCACTTTTGGGCACTTTTTTGGCCCTAAACCTCAAGTCCAGGATGGGCGAACAGGCAAAAAACACCCAAACCGTGCTCCTGGAAATCCCCAAAGGCAGTTCCCCCGCTAAAGTTTTCCAGGTCCTGAAGCAGAACGGGGTATGGACCGACGACCTCGCCTTCCGGTTGACCGTAAAGAGACTGAACCCGAATCTCAAGGCCGGCTGGTTCGAAATTCCCGCAGGACTTTCACTCCCGCAGGTACTCTCGATTATCGAGTCGGGCAAGGTCGCCGTACGACGCGTCACCATTCCCGAAGGCCGCGCCTCCTGGGAAATCCCCGCCTACCTACAGAAGGCCTACCCTGACCTGAGTGCGGACCGCTGGAACAAGCTCGTCCAGGACCCGAAGTTCGCCCGTTCCCTTGGAATCGAGGCGAATTCACTCGAAGGTTACCTGCTCCCCGACACCTACCCCTTCCCGATCGATGCCGACGAGGAAACCATCCTGAAGCAGATGGTTGCCGCCAACCTGAAGGTCCGCGACGAAATGCAGAAAAAGCCCGGCTCCATGTGGAATACGCTCGGCAGCTGGCACAAGGTGCTGACCCTCGCAAGCGTCGTGGAAGAGGAGACGGGCATTCCCGAAGAACGTCCGCTGATTGCAGGCGTATTCCATAACCGCCTCCGCATCGGCATGCCGCTCGGGGCCGACCCCACGGTGCGGTTCATCTTCAAGAACCTGACCGGCCCCATCTACAAGAGCCAGCTCAACAGCGACAGTCCCTACAACACCCGCAAATTCAAGGGACTCATGCCGGGCCCGATTTCGAATCCAGGACGCAAGGCTATCGAAGCGGCCCTGTTCCCCGCCAAGACCGAAGCCCTTTACTTTGTTGCAAAAGACGACGGAAGCATGACGCACTTTTTCAGCAAGAATCTCTCCGACCACAACAGGTACAAGGACGTCGCCGCGAAGAACCGCGGGGAATAAGTTCTGCACACATCCGTATACAAAAAGTATTCTTTTTGCCTCTAGCTTTTTGCTGGGGGCATTTCTAAAATTGGCAGCGTATGCAGGTGCAAGTCAAGGACCGTTCCTTATTGAGCCTTTCATGGCCGCTCTTTATTACCTTCGGTATCGCCACGTGCCAGCCGATGATGGACAGCTGGTTCCTGTCGCGGACGTCAGAAACAGCGGCGGCGGGCGTGGGGGCACTCATGCCCGTCCTGGGCGCCCTCTTCATGGCCATCCAGGCTTTCGCCCAGGCAGGGGCGAGCATCGCCTCGCAGTTTATCGGCGCCGAACGCCCCAGGCAAGCGGGCACCACCCAGACCATGGTGCTGCTCGGAAGCCTTCTACTCGGCATAGCCATTACACTGATCGTCATCCCGCTTGCCAATCAAATCGTCGCCTGGATGGGACTTACCGGCGAAGCCGCCCACCACGCCCGCGACTTTCTGCACATCGTCGCCATCGGTTTCGCCTTCCGCGCCCTGCAATCGACACTCACCGCATTAATCGCCACCCACGGGCTTACCACCTGGAACCTGCTCGGAAACATCGTCACCATCATTTCGAACGCCGCGATGAACGTGGTCTTCTTGAATGGCTACCTCGGTTTTCCGCAGATGGGCGTCAAGGGAGTGGCGCTCGCCACCATGCTTTCGTGGCTCATCTCTTCGACCATCTTGTACTTTATCCTACGATTCAAGGTTCACCATAAAATCCGCAGCACCGATTTCAAGCGTTCCCGCGTCATTTTGCCCGACTGGATCCGCATTGGTTTTCCTGCCGCGGTCGAGCCGGTGAGCTTCCAGATATTTCAAGTGGTCCTCACCGCCATCGTGGTGCATCTGGGTATCGTCGCCATGACGGCTCGCATTTTCAGTGCAAACTTCGCCATGCTCGCCGTTATCCTGAGTGTCGGCCTCAGCTGCGGGAACCAGATCCTGGTCGCTCACCTTGTAGGCGCCCACGACTTCGACAAGGCAAACCGCAGGCTTCACCAGAGCCTCATTGCGGGCAGCGCAAGCGGACTTATCGTCGCCATCATCGTGGCGCTCCTCGGAGAACAACTCCTTTCATTCTACACGAGCGATCCCGAAATCATTCGCCTCGGCAGGTACTGCCTCTGGTGCGACGTCATCCTGCAACCGTTCAAGGCAGCGAACATGGTCATCACCTCGGCGCTCCGCGCCTCGGGCGACTCCAAGTTTCCCGCCATCGTAGGTTCCGCCATGATGTGGACCTGCGGCCTCGGCACCGCCCTCCTGCTCGCCTTCGGCCTGCACCTTGGACTGGTCGGCATCTGGCTCGGCATGGCCGCCGACGAATTCTACCGATCCATCGTCAACTACATCCGCTGGCGTGGCGGCAAGTGGAAGGAATACGGGGTCGTGTAAGCATAAGCACCTCAAATTCAATTTTTTAGTCGCTTTTCATCACGCTTTTTTGTTCGCCCCTTTTATTTGGGGCTTTTTCATTGTATATTATGGGTATGTCATTCCCGTTCAAACATAAGGTGATGTTCTTGCTTGGCGCAGCGGCTTTCTGCTGGGCTCAGGATCTGGACAAACCCATCAACGACGCAGAGGTGTTCCGACCCGAAAAACGCGACACCAAGGTGGAACTGGTCGATTCGACCAAGAACAATTCCGTCACCCTGAACGTGGACATCTTCGCCGACGGCATCATCGGCTCCTACTACATCCTCTGGGACGAGGTGGACCTCTCCGAGGACATCAAGAAAATGATGACCACCCGCGACTTCGCCCGCGACGAATTCTTCATGCAGAACATTGACCGTGAGCAGTTCGAGCAGGAACGCCTGTTGCAGCTCTTCGAAGACAAGAAGAAGGAATACTTCGCCATCTTCCCCGAAGAGGCCCTGAAGATGATCGAAGACCAGAAAAAAGACGAGTAGCCGTGTTCAGTCCCGAGCGACCATTCTGCGATTGGCATCTCTGCGGTTTCGATAACGCCCCCGCGCATATCTTCAAAAGTCTCGAAAGTACACACAGCTTAATGAAGGCCCGCGCCGCCGCCGGAGAAATTGTACCCGGCACATTGATGGTCGCCGACACGCAGACGGCAGGACGGGGCCGTCACGAACGCACCTGGGACTCCCCCGCCGGCCTCAACCTCTACTTCAACATCCTGATTCCGCTGGACGGAATCCCGCTCGCCTCGGCGCCACAGATTACGCAAGTGGCAGCACTTACCTTCGCAGAAATTTTCAAGGGGCTTCAGGACGACGCCAACGCCCAGGGCCTAGGCAACCAGGACATCGGAAAAGTCACCGTCAAATGGCCCAACGACATCCTCTGCGGAAAGCACAAGTTCTGCGGGATACTCGCCGAATTAGTTTATATCAAAAAGAGGGAATCGGACGGAGCGCAACATTCAACCGCGGCAAAAAACGCACCCGCCATCAGCATGGGCGTGGGAATCAACGTGAACAGTTCCCCCGGCGACTACGCGCACCTGGGCCGCAGCGTCACGACCCTCAAGGATATCTGCGGCCAACGCATCAACCGCGAAAAGCTACTGCAAATGCTTATCGCGAACCTTGAACGTGCCGTCGGGCAGTTCCGCGCCTTCGGCATCCGCCCGTGGGTTGCCGCGTGGAAGCGCATGGACCAGTTTATCGGCGCCCGCGGGACGATTGTCGTCAACAACCATTGCACCGACCAGAACCGCGACAGCGGCGAAGGCGCCATCAAAAAAACAGGCTCCATCCTCGACATGCAAGACGACGGAAGCTTGCTATTCAAATGCGACGACGGAACGGTCGAAACCGTATATAGCGCCGACCTGGAAATCTAACAACCGCGAATCACGGAAATTCAACCCCCATTTTTTGAAACGTACCTATAAAAAAAGGGAAAAAGTTTTCTTATAGGTACAAAGCACTCGTTAAAAGAAGCCATATAAGACGGCTCGACCTATAAAAGACACCATTTTGCGTCAACTTATAGGTATTTTTCGGAAAGATTTTAGCAAAAATACGATTAATTTATCTGCAAAACTAAACATTGTACCTATAACAATACTGCCTCAGGCCTAATTATAGGTACACTCCACAAAAATCTCGCATGACGCACCTATAAAACACGGTGGGAAACCAACCTTTATAGGTATTCTGCTATTTTTTTCGCGTCTTATAAAAAAGACTGCCGACGAGCGAAACTGCCAGCACCACGATCATCGCGGTAAGGCCCATATCGGCGAGGTTCTTGTATTCGCCAACATAACCCGACTCAATCAGCATGATGATGATCAGCGCGATTATGGCAGCAGTCGCTCCCATGCGTTCGAACATCTTGATTTTGTCTTCAGTACCAAAGGGCTTGTTAGTAAAGGGCATTGACATCGCCTCCCATACAAATCCATACGATGAGCCCAACCATCACAAGAACGCTGATAGCGACATTCGCCAAGAAGAAATCGCGGTTCATGGCGTCAAGGTCGTCGGATTTACGGAACAGGTGAATATAGAGAATGGCGGCAGTCATCAAGCCGGTTACCACCCACCAGGCAGCGCCCATTCCCCAGAACACGCCAAATGCCACGCACAATGCAAGCATCGCGACATGGCTCCAGAAAGCTATCTGCAGGGCGCGCTTACGGCCAAAACGGGCGGGCACCGAATGAAGTCCCATGGCGCGGTCGATTTCCTCGTCCTGGGTCGCGTAAATGATGTCAAAGCCACCCATCCAGAGCATCAGAATCACAAGCAGGAAAATCGGGAACACGGCAAATTCTCCACGGATTGCAATCCAGGCTCCGAGCGGGCTCATGCCGATGGCAAACCCCAGGAACCAGTGGCAAAGCCAGCTGAAACGTTTCCAATACGAATAAGAAAGCAGCAAGAGCCACACCGGCAACGCAAGCAAGCCCGCAAGCGGTTGCAAAAGCGCAGCGAACAGAACGAACAGAACTCCGTTTACAGCAAGGAATGCCACTACGGATTTCTTGCTCAGGCGCCCTGCCGGCAAGTGACGTTTCGCCGTACGAGGATTCTTGGCATCGATATCGGCATCGGCAATGCGATTGAAGCTCATCGCGCTGTTGCGTGCAGTCACCATACAGCCGACAATCAGCAGGACAATCCGCATAGTCTCCGCGACACTCATTCCGCGAAAACCGTTTGCCGCCACCCACATGGAACCTATCGCAAAAGGCATCGCGAAAAGCGAATGACTAAAGCGCACCATGTGCCCGAATTCAAGAATCTTTTTCAGCATAGAAGCCTATTTTTTCTTCCCTTTCGCCTTGCCCGTAGACTTTGAAAGAACCTTCAGCATAGAGGTTCCTTTCCACGGCTTGACGACATCATTCTCTTCGGGGAACGCCTTCAGGTGCATCAGGATCTTCGCCACCACCGTATCCACAGCCTCTTCAATCGTCTTCGGACGATCGTAAAAATGCGGAGAGGCAGGAATCACGACGCCGCCCATACGCGTCAGGCGCATCATGTTATCTAGGTGGATCATGTTGTAGGGAGTCTCGCGCGGCACCACGATCAGCGGGCGACGTTCCTTGAGGCACACATCCGCCGCACGGATCAGCAGGTTGTCCGACGTTCCCGCCGCAATGCGTCCCAGCGTTCCCATGGAGCAGGGCACCACGACCATTCCCGCGTAATCGGCGCTACCGCTAGCGCATTCCGCAAAGAAATCGTTCACATCCGGCTGGGCATCCACGTAGTCGAACAGGCAATTCTGTTCCTCGTAGCGCAAGACCCCTTTCCCCGGCGGAGTCACCAAGGCCGTCACATGGTGCCCCAGTCGTTTTAAATGCATCGCAGTGCGAACAGCGTAGATAGCGCCACTTGCACCCGTCACCCCCAAAATATATCGGCTCATGACCGTCTCCTCAACAATACGCGGTAAGCAACCCCGAAAAAGCATGGCTTCACATGCACCAGTTCAAAGCCGTTCGATTCCGCCAACGCGACGAAATCCGCAACCGGCAAGAAACGGAGCACCGAATTCACCAGATATTCGTAAGCCTCCCGCTTGCTAAAAAATGCCCCCAGCACCGGAATAAAGAGCGGTGCAAGCCTCCTGTAGAAAAACTTGTTGAATGCATTGCGCGGCGAGAAAAATTCGAGCACCTGCAGGTAACCTCCACCGCAAAGCACTCTCGCCGATTCCTTGAGTCCCAATTCCGCATCGGGCAAGTTTCGCATTCCAAATCCGTTCAGGATAACATCGAAAGATGCGTCCCCAAAGGGCATCTTCATCGCATCGAGCTGCACGGGAACAGCGACGGTTTTCTTGCCCTCGGCCCCCTTCAGCATCCCGAACGAAAAATCCCCGAGTACAGCCACGTCAGGCGTTCCATTGAACTTCTCGTAAGTAGCCGCAAAATCACCCGTTCCACCGCAAAGGTCCAGCAGACGTTTTCCCGGCCGCACCCGTTTCAGTTCGCGACAACAACTGCGGCGCCACAGGATATCCTGAAAGCAGCTCAGCGTATGATTCAGAAAATCATAGCGGTTGGCGATTTCATCGAACATCTTGCGCACGGGGCTTTTCATGGCGCCAAATTTAGAAAAAAGGAGTGCGGTTCAATGCCACGCACTCCTTTTCAAATGCTTACAAAGCGCTATTACTTGAAATTAGCCTGGAGAGTCAATCCTTCCGTAACCGGTACAATGCGGGTCACATCCGTAGTAGCACCATCGGACCAACCTGCGAACACGGCACCAGCATTGGGAACAGCCGTCAGTTCCACCGTATTTCCGGCAAAGAGCTTGCCCTTATAGCTTCCGTTCGGGAGGTTAGCGCCATCCATAAGAATCGTGCCGTTTCCGTTTGCAGAAATGTTCACAGAGACTGGGTCGCTCACGCCGAATTCGCTCTTGATTTGAGTCAGGAATTCAGGATCGCGGTCATCGGCCCATTTGCCCAGCCTTTCGCCATACGGATCGAAGCTGTGGTTATACTGGCTTCTTCTATTCTCGTAAGCTTCCACAGCCATATCCCTGGCGACATCATCCGCATTGAGCATGCCGGCAAGGAACTGCACCTTCGCCCTAATGTTCTTTGCGTTCAAGTAGGAATCAATCATTACAGCGGCATTGTTGAGGAACAGACTCTTGAACTTGGGATTCTTGATCAGACGAGCATAAAGGACATGGAAGCAATGTTCCTTGCCACCAACAAACTCATTGTCACTACTCGTGTAGCAGCTGCCATCCGTGCGACCACCCTGCTTGGCCCACTTAAACATATTCGTGGACGAGCCAAAACCAGTCACGCCCCATTCCCAGTCAAAGCCATGGTCAAGGTCATAGACCATGAACTTCCAAAGCGGAGATTCCGGAGCCCTCCAGATACGAACGTTGTTGTTCGGCCAGTCACCGTTATGGGCATACATTTCAGCAAGCATATAGCGTGCAAAGTTACCCATATCCATCTGCGATGCCATATAGGCGTAGGCCTCGTCATTTGCACTAAGGTCGTTCGCCGCGGCAAATTCCAGCAAGGCAATGTATTCGTTAGGAGAACCATTGCTCGCCTCAATTTCTTTACCCAGGTGCTTAATGAACGTAACCGACGAGGCGTCAATTCCGTAATTCGTTTCTACAAAGTTCTTGTTGTAGCGTTCACGCATGTCGTGAATACCGTAGTAGGTTCCGTTGTAGAACACCACCACCTGACGGCTACGCTGGTAATCCACGCCGCTTCCTTCAAGAATGGCGCCACCCACGGCATCGGCAAAGTAGTCGCTCACAAAGCGGTTACCGTTGTTACGAAGGTTAAAGCCCTTGTACCTGTCGTTCACGCCCTTGCGAGTTTCGAACAAAGGATACTTGATCCAGGATCCGCCATATTCTTCGCGCATCACGACAGCGAGGGACTTCTTGCGTTCCATACGGCTCCAGCCACCCATCAGGGAAATACCGGCATCGGATTCCCAAGCCTTGTCCGTGCTCTTCGAGCCGTTTTCAAAGTATTCCACATGGGCAGCCATTTCGCCAGAGTCATTCGGATAAGATTCATTCGGAGCGTACATCTGGTCATGCTTCATGTCAGGTTCGCCACCGTTCGTCTTCTTGTAATACTTCACAAAGAAGCTCGGGTCCACGGTCACCGCCACCACGGGCATATTCACCGTCTCACCGATAAAGTACGTATTCGTCACCACATCCTTGGTCAAGAGGCCCTGCTTGAACGCGGCACAACGCAAAACCATCGTATGGTCAATGACCAGCTCGCTATTGAACTCGGGAGAGCTTTCGGTCGGAGCGGATCCATCCTGGGTGCAGCGCACCTTCATTCCTTCCGGAAGGCCAGTCGGGGCATTCAAGACAACCTTGTCATTGTAGAAACCGCCCTGGTTTCCGCTAAAGTTAAACTTGGGGGCAACGCCTTCGTATGCCGTACTTGCCGTATTCGGCTGCTCCGGAGTCGGCTTTTCAAAGTACTTCCACGCACCGCCATCCACAATGCCCCAGCTCATCCCCGAAGAAAGCTCCGGATAGTTCACCGAGTCGCGAATAGCGTAATACGGGTCAATCAGGTAGATTGAGCCTCCCTTCTTTTCCAGTTTCCAGTTAGTATGGGTACGCTGATGCAATTCAGTCCCATTATCGGCCGCCGCGGCCTTCACGTCGTTCTTGTCGCAGAATACCGTGCGGAAAGACTTCGGAGCGATCAGTTCGTCACCGAACACCCACTTGCGCGGCTTATCCAAATTCTCGACAAGGGAGTAACCCTTGAGGTTTGCGGCAACATCGCCTGCGTTATAAATTTCAATCCAACCCGGATCGTCACCGTTTTCATCGAGCCAGTCCAGGTTCACCGGCGAAATTTCGGTAATCACCAGGGCGGAATTGCCTTTCCATTGGACAGTCGTGTCCGCAGGAACATAAAGCGTATCGTACTTATATACCGTATCGCCCGTAACCGGGTCAATCGTCCTCGACGAGTCACGATGCGGGGTAATGGTATCGATAATCGTAATGGTATTCCCGTTCGAATCCACGACCGTCGTCGTTTCAATCTTTACGGGCAACGGATCCTTATCCCTATTAGAGGACGTCGTATCTTCAGAACATGCAATCAGTCCTGCGAAAGCCAAACCGAGGCCAGCCATTACAGCAAAGCCATTCACTTTTTTGAATAAGTACACACTGCCACCTATAAAAAGTTTCTCGGAAAATCCCGATTTCCGAAGTCTTATTCCTGGACACCCAAGTAGTAAATTTAGAAGATTATTAGAAAAAAAGGAAAAAAAATCAGTAATATTCTATTTACCCTTGACAAGCATCACACGATGTGCTATATTTGGCCTACCAAGTCGGCGCTGTAGCTCAGTTGGTAGAGCAGCGGACTGAAAATCCGCGTGTCGTCAGTTCAATTCTGACCGGTGCCACGAAAAAGGACCTCGATTCATCGAGGTCTTTTTCTTTTTTATTACATTCCAGAAAAGCAAAATCCCCGATTCTATCGGGGACTTTCAGGGATTAATGACGGTAGAGTCCGTAAATTTCGTCCCAGTGGTCTATCAGCACATCCACCAGTTCCGGTTGGAACTGAGCACCGCGCTGTTTCTGGAACTCTTCCTTGACCTTTTCTTCGGGCCACGGCTGCTTGTAGCAACGGGGGCTCGACAAGGCGTCCAGGACGTCCGCCACGGCGCAAATGCGGCCCGCCAGGGGAATAGCCTCGCCAGCAAGTCCAAACGGATAGCCTTTGCCATCCCAGCGTTCATGGTGCGAACGAGCGATGGATGCCGCAAAGCGAAGTAGCTTGCGCTTGGAATTGCAGAGCATGTTGTAGCCGATTTCGGAATGCGTCTTCATGATGGCGTATTCGTCATCGGTAAAGCGGCCCGGCTTGTTGAGAATTGCATCAGGAATGCCCACCTTGCCAAGGTCGTGCATCGGGGCTGCCAGACGGATACGGTCCACTTCCTCGTCCGGCATCTTCAGGAACTTCGCCAGCATGTAGGAAATTTCTGCCACGCGCTGGATATGGTCGCCCGTTTCCTGGCTACGGTATTCGGAAACTTCACCCAAGATATGGATAATTTCGCGCTGGGTCGCCTCAAGTTCGGCGTTCAGCATGGCAGATTCCACCGTCTTGGCAGAATACACAGCCGTAAGCGCCAGGCGTTCAAGGTCCTGCGTCGAGAATATTGCCGAATCACCCTGCTTGTTGATTGCCTGGAACACACCCATCACGCGCCCCATAGAATTCAGCAGGGGCACCGTCATCACAGATGTCGTGCGGTAATGAGTCTTTTCGTCGCTACGGCGATCAAACCTGGGATCCTTGTAGGCGTCCTCGATCAGCAGAGGTTCCGCCGTCTTTACGGAGTAACCGACAAAACCAGCATCGCGCGGAATACGGAGTTCGCTTACGCCATGGGCCACCTTGGTCCACAGTTCGCCACTGTCTTCATCGATCAACCACAGGGAGCAGCGATCAGCCGACACAATGGATCGTCCCAAATCGGCCATCAGCACCAGCAAGTTGTCCATCTTGCGTTCGGCCGCAATCTTGGGCATATAAGAGAACAAAAGGTCCAGAATCTTTTGCGATTCTATAGCCTGTCTTTGATCAAACTCCGTCATAACAGTGTAAAATTTAGATAAACTTATAGGTTTTTCCAACATCAGTTGACAGAAAAGCCCTAAATTTTCTATCCTTGGGAAACCCTGGAGGAATAGGCTAATTGGTAAGTCAGCGGTCTTGAAAACCGCCGCCGTAAGGCTTGGGGGTTCGAGTCCCTCTTCCTCCGCGAACAAGCTCCCATTCCGGGAGCTTTTTTTTCATTGCACATTCCCCACCCCACACTACACATCACACACTACACATTTAATCAACACCCCATTCCATCTGGCAGTCCGCCGCATAGTCTGCCACGACCGAAGCGGGTTCATCGTACAGCAACGTACAGACCTTTAGCGGCAAGGGGAAATCTCGCCCGAAGGCATCAAGGCAGGCCGACGTCGTCGCCCCCGTCGTAAACACATCATCGACCACCACCACAGTACCCCGTTCAGGCATTTTTTTCGGAAGCACCGCCTCGAACGCAAACGCCACGTTACGCTCGCGCTCCTCTTTCGACAACTTGGTCTGCGAAACGACGAAGCTCCTACGGCGAAGCCACTTGCACACCTTGCCGCCCGTCACCACGGCAAGCGCCGACGCAATCATTTCCGCCTGGTTATAGCCACGCTCCCTGAACCTCGCCCTATGCAGCGGCACGGGAACAAAATGGAGCGGTTTCGGCAAAAGCGCCAGTTCTTCACCCATTGTTCCCCCTACGACCGACGAATGACGAACTAGATAGGTCGCCATCCCCGAAATTCCCTTGTACTTGAGAGCATGCACCAGGCGCCGCGTCAGGGGGCGCATCGGGAACAGGCTATACGCATCGGGCCCCGGAGATACGACCGCCTTGGATTCACGATCCAGCAATTCAACACAATCGGGACACAGCCACGGATCCAGATGTCCCGAAGCGCGGCCGCAGCCGAGACACTCCGCACCGAACACAAAATTTTCCACATTCCGAAAGAAATTCACAGAAGAGACCTCCTCGGGGCAATACATGCCCTTCTCTTCTATACACGCACGAAACGGGAAAAATGAGAAAATTTATACCGGTAAAAATTATCGACGTCGTGCCTGGTAACGCAGGCAGAGCAAAAAGCCGACCAGCACCATGCAAGTCAATGCAAACGAGCCGCCATACGACAGGAACGGGAGCGGAAGCCCCGTCACAGGCATAAGTCCGATCGTCATCGCGATATTCACCAGGATATGGAACAGGAAGATTGTAGATGCTCCCATGACCATAAGCGTCACGAACGGATCCGAGGTCTGCTTGCAAATGGATGTCGCACGCCAGAGGAACAACGCATACAGGCACAGGACAAAGGCGCATCCTGCAAAGCCAAACTGTTCGCCCAGCACACTAAAGATAAAGTCCGTATGTTCTTCGGGCAAGAAGGCGAGATTCGTCTGCGTCCCGTTTCCAAAGCCCTTACCGGTCAGGCCTCCCGAACCAATAGCCGTCAGCGACTGCAACACCTGATAGCCATCCCCCAACGGGTCACTCATCGGATCCAGGAAGGTATTCACACGCTTCTGCTGGTGCGGTTCCAGCATATTCCACGCCATGCTGCTCGCATACCCCGCCAAGATATTCGCGAGCAGGATAATTCCCGTCAGCACCTTCGGAAGCCTTCTGCGGACCAGGGCGAACACCACGACGCAAATCAGGACACCCCACAGCACCTCAAAGCCGATCGCCTGCGAATGCGAGAACAACACCGACAGCAACGGGCTTACAATCAGGAACATGTCCGTAAGCGTAAGTCCCGCAAAAAAGAATCCCACCATCGTGACCGCAATAAAGACCAGCGCCGTACTCAAGTCAGGCTGTTTCAGGACCAATGCAAATGGCACGACAAACAGCAATAAGGGAACCACGAAAGTCTTCATCTTGAACAAGCTAACAGGGTGTTTCGAAAGCCAGCTGGAAATCGTCAGCAGGTAGGCAATCTTTGCAAACTCGGACGGTTGCAACTTGAAAATGCCGAGGTCAATCCAGCGGCCCGCACCCTTCACCACGTCACCCGCAATGAACAGCACCACGCAAAGCAAAATCAGGGCGATAAAATACAGCGGCAACGCGACCCGTTTCAGCCAGCTAATCTTCACAAAGACAAGCGCCCCCGCAAAGACACTTCCGAACACAAAGTAGACAATCTGCTTGAACCAGAACATGTCAAAGACAGAAATATCTTCAGCAAGCGTCGCCGAATACACGAGCGTCACGCCGCAGCTCATGAGAGCCACCGTAAGCACGATGAACAGCCAGTCAAATTTCAGCGACTGGTCCAGGAATCGTCCGGACTTCACTTTTCGCCCTCCTCATCCTTTTCCTTGTTCTCGAAGTAGGCCTGCATCACTTTCTTCGCGATAGGCCCCGATACGGCACCACCGCCGCCCGCCGCTTCCATAATTACGGCCACGGCAATTTCAGGATCATAGAGAGGCGCTACCGCCGCATACCACGCGTGCGTCTTTTCGCCCTTCTTCCATTCACCAGATCCCGTCTTCGCACCCACGCGCACATTCGGGAGTCCGCCGCGCTTACCCGTTCCGCCCGGATGGTTCACCACCGAGTCCATCGCCGCGAGCAATACTCGGTGAGTGTATTCCTTCATATTTCCCGGACGCACAATTTCAGGTTCGTAACGGCGCACGACATTGCCCTGGCTATCACGCAGCTCCTTCATAAAGTGCGGTCTGTAAACGCCCTTACCCGTTGCCAGGGAGCCGATGAGGGTCGCCTGCTGCAACGGAGTCACAATCTGCCCCTGACCAATCGACAGGTTCAGGATAAGGCCGCGGGCCCAGCGCCATCCCAGGCGCTTGTTCCTCTGGTTAAACGAAGCCGAATCGGGAAGCCACCCCGCCTTTTCGCCGGGGATATCGATTCCGAGCGGCTTTTCGCCCAGACCGAAGCGACGGCCGAATTCATTGATGCGGGCCATGTCGATATCGAGTCCCGCCTGATAGAAGAACACGTCGCAGCTCAGGCGAATCGCATTCACCACATTCAGGTTGCCGTGCGTTCCCCAGCACTTCTGATAGCGCGCCCCGTACTGGTAGCCACCCGTACAGGGCTTCGGGTAATACTTGTTTTCCGTCAGGATTCCGTTCTCGAGGCCAGCGCCCGCCGTCACCAGTTTAAAAACAGATGCCGGCGGATAAGTTCCCGAAATGGCTCGGTTCGTAAGCGGACGCATCGAATCCAGCGCCACATGCGCCCAGCCCTTGTTGCGTTCGCGCTTCTTGAGAGAGAAAATATTCGGGTCCAGACGCGGCGAAGACACCATCGCGAGGATTTCCCCGTTTCTCGGGTCGATCGCCACGAGCGCTCCCTTCGCCGAATCGGGAATGGCCTCCTCGGCCACTTTCTGCAAGCGAAGGTCAATCGTCGAAACCAGACGAAGTCCAGGAACCGGGGCAGTTCCATCCACGCCATCCACCGTTCCCACCTCGCGTCCAGAGGCGTTCACTTCCACGAGTTTCATCCCGTTCTTTCCGCGGAATTCCTTGTCGTAGAACTGTTCCAGTCCCTTCTGGCCGATACGGTCACCTTGCGTATAACCTTCATATTCAGGCAGCTTGAGCTGTTCTTCCGAAATTTCGCTAGTGTAGCCGAGCGCATGCGAAGCAAGCGTTCCGTAAGGGTAGTCGCGACGAGATTCAATGACCGTCACCACACCGGGCAATTCCTCGGAATGTTCCTCGATCACCGCCACCTGTTCCGCCGAAGCATCTTCCAGCATGCGAATCGGACGGTTCTTTATCCAGCGGGAACGCTGAAAGGCCGTATCCAGCGACAGAGAATCAAAAAGCCTTTCTCCGGACTGATCCCTGATTTGCAGCAATCGATTGAACAGAGAATCGCGCCCCGCCTTCTTGCGCGGCATGTTCATTGACATCAGCGCAATTTGGTAAGAGGGACGGTTACGGACCAGCACCTCGCCGTTACGGTCGTAGATGTAGCCACGTTCGGCCGTAAGCACCACCTTGCGAATTCGGTTGTTTTCCGAACGCTGCAAGTTTTCATCGTAATGGGTGTACTGTAACGAGAACAGGCGCATCAGGAGAATTGCAAACAGGATTACAACTCCCGCCATATAGATGAGCACGTTCCAGTTCCTGTTCTGCAGGACCTCGTTTTCAGACATTCCCTTAAGCATGCTTCTTCTTTTTCTTCCCTAAATCCAGGTAGAAGAATATTCCGCCAATCAGCATGGTATAAAGGCATTCGGGCAATGTCTTGGTCAAGAACAGGTTGGTCACGACATCCTTGCCAAGCCCTGTCACCAAGAAATAGATCATATCGCAGACGAAAAAGCCGAGACCAAGGACGCCCACCTTTGCAGGCAAGTTCAGCGTAAGGAACCTTTCTTCAAGCTGCCCCACGGCAAAGCCTAACACCGTCATCGAAATGGAATGAGCTCCGAGCCATTCCACAGGCGCATACACGTCCTGCGTAAAGCCAGCGACAAAGCCCCAGAAGCAGCCCGCGGCAGGCCCCATCTTAATGGCAATCGCCACAATAAAGATGATTACGAAATCAGGGCCGACATCAAAAAAACTCAGCCAGTCGGCAACCGTCATCTGCAACGCGAAGACGATTATAAATAAAATAAGAACCTTGAGCCACTTCAAGTTACTCATCGAGCAGCTCCTTCACAATCCAGTCCGGTTCCTTTTCCATGACAAAGACTTCTTCCAAAGTCGTGAAATCCTGGAAGGGTTCAACATCCATCTGACGCATCACATCCAGGTCGGACTTGCGAATATCCTTCACCGTTCCCACGGGAATTCCCTTCGGGAAAATTCCACCCAGGCCAGATGTAATCAGCGTGTCGCCCGCACGAATTCCTGCATGGGTCGGCACCATCGCTGTCAAGCGGACACCATCCATTGATTCCAGGAAACCCACCACGCGGGTCTTGCGGTCCATTACAGACAACTTAAGATTCGGGTCAACCAGAAGCTGTACGCGGGAATGATTCAGCGTCGCCTTCGACACCTTACCGACAAGGCCGTTCATCGAAAACACAGGCATATTCTCGTGAACCCCGTGTTCCGTGCCACGGTTAATGACCATCGTCGTAAGGAACCTTCCTGGGTTATGTCCCACCACGCGAGACGTCACAATCGGATAGTCCCACTTGTCGTCAAATCGGACCAGCGTATGCAGTCGGGCGAGCTCCTGCAGGCCCTCGCGCGCATGATACGTCTCTTGCCGCAGGCGTGCGTTTTCCTCTTTCAGCTGCTCGTTCTCAAGCGCAATCGACTTGTAATGCCCTACCGCAGATACAATCCTCTGCGCCGGGAAATACAACGTCGAAATAGCCGTCGTCACGATGCTTTCGCGAATCGGGACCGGAGCCTGACGCATCAAAAGCCCAAGCACCAAGAAAAAGACAAAGGCAACGATACCGTGCCTTTGTGAAAACAAGTCGACTATAAAGCGAAAAGCCCTAAACATCGAGCGCTGTCAAATTAGTTCGAAGATGCAATCAGAACAGGACGGTACTTGTCGAGATCTTCCAGGACGCGGGCGGCACCCTTGCAGACGCAAGTCAGCGCTTCGTCGATCACGTTCACCGAGAGACCAGTTTCCTTGCGGATGCGTTCATCGAAACCGCGCAGCTGGGAACCGCCACCCGTCATGATGATGCCCTTGTCGTAGATATCGGCAGAAAGTTCAGGAGGCGTAATGCTCAAGGCCTGCTTCACCGCTTCGATAATGGCGGTCACCGGTTCGTTCAGGGCTTCACGGATTTCGGCGCTGTTGATGGTCATAGTGCGGGGCATACCGGCAATAAAGTCGTGGCCCTTCACTTCCATGCTCAGCTCTTCTTCGAGCGGGCTTGCAGAACCGATCTGGATCTTGATCTGTTCGGCAGTGCTTTCACCCACGCAGAGGTTGTACATCGTGCGCAGGTAACGGACAATCGCTTCGTCCATTTCGTCACCGCCCACGCGCACAGAGGCGTTGCAGACAGTTCCGTTCAAGGCGATCACGGCGATGTCAGACGTACCACCACCAATATCCACGACCATGTTGCCCACAGGGTCTTCGACAGGAATGCCCATGCCGATCGCAGCAGCCATCGGTTCGTGTACCAGGTGGACTTCCTTGGCACCGGCCTGCTTCGCAGCATCGATCACGGCACGCTTTTCCACTTCGGTAATTCCGGACGGCACACCCACCACTACGCGGGGCTTCACCATCCACAGCGGGTACTTCTGCACGCGCTTGATAAAGGTCTGCAAAAGAGTCTCGACCAGTTCGAAATCGGCAATCACGCCGTCACGCATCGGGCGCACCGCGCGGCTTTCGCCGGGCGTACGACCAAGCATCTTCTTCGCCTCGAAACCGATAGCGGAGACACGATTGTTCTTGCTGTCGACAGCAATCACCGTAGGTTCGTTGATGACAATTCCCTGACCCGCCACATGAACCAACGTATTCGCCGTGCCAAGGTCAATACCGATATCGCAAGAAAAGAGGCCGAACAAAATCCTATCCTTTTTTAAGATTCAACTTCCGAGAAAAATATAGATTATTTCATTTCAGCGTGTCCGCGCCGAACTTCCATTCCTTCTTGTAGCGGTCCCATCCGCGCGTGTTCACGTCGTAACGGTACTTACGCTTCTCATGCATGGCGATGTCCTTGTAGATAAAGAAATCTACCTCGGCATACGCGGCATAGATACGGGCCTCGGCGCCATCAAACAACCTAAAGTCCTTGACGCGGTAGTACGGCGTATCCAACAGCACGCCCTTATCCTTAGAAGACCTTATCGTCTCCGCCACCATGAACTTCAGGTCATCCTGCAGGTAGTTCGTTAATTTATTCTCAATCCGTTCCGTCGGTTCGGAACAGCCCAGCAGCAAGGCCGCAAAAGAAAGCGCAATCAGCAGAAATTTCATATTTAAAATGTAGGAAGTAGGAAGTGGGAAGTAGGAAGTGCTTAAGAAAAAAAACTGTCTACAGCCTACATCCTACTGTCAACTAAAACAAAAAACGCCCCTCTTTCGAGAAGCGTCTTCGTATTCAAGTCCGAGCTTTTTCTAATGAATTAGAAGGAGTAGGTTGCATCGAGGCGAGAGAAGATGCGGCCTTCACCCTGGAACGGGTTACGGAACAGCAGGTCTTCAGCAACGGTCACGTCGATCTTCAGGCGTTCTTCGATGTTGATACCGAAACCGAAACCGACATGGTCTTCGTTGGAACCATCAGCCAGCGGGTTGGTCGTGAAGAACGTACCGTCGTCCTTGCAAATGCCGTAACGGGAATCGGTGTAGGAGTTCTTGGAGTTCACGTCGCAGTCGGTGTAGAGAATCTTCTTCTGGCCACCCACGCGGATCACGAACCAATCCCACCAGATGTTACGTTCGATACCGAAGCTGATCTTGCCGCCGATATCGGAGCGCTTGTCCCAGTGCGGATCGTCTTCGTTGCGGGAGTCGTATACCCACGCACCGTCGCCCACAGCCTTGTCGTAGACCCAGTCATGAGCCTTCAGCTGATTCCAGATGAAGTCAACGCCCAACCAGAAGAAGCCGCGGTCCATGGCAACGTTGATGCCGGCACCGCCCTGGGCGTGCTTATCGTCGATACCAGGAGCCTGAGCGAGCTTCATAGAGACCGCAGGTACCAGTTCGCCGTCAATGGCTTCAAGAGTGAAGAAGGCGCGAGCCTTGGCGAGGAAGGTGAAGTCACCATCATCAAAGAAGTTGTGGTGATCCGGACCGTACTGGATACGGGCGAGGCCGAAGGATGCTTCGTAAGAGGTTCCAGAGCTCGTCTGGACATTCAAGCCACCGTCCGCTTCCACGATAGAGGCGTAAGCCTTGCTGTTCGGCTGGTACGTACCGCTTTCAGCGTCCAGGTCGCCACCGTCCTGGTGAGCGATATAGATATGCAAGCCCCAGGCGTCGCCGCTGGAGAACGTACCGCCCAAGAAACCGTCGAAGTTGGTCACGGTTTCGGGAACAACAACGTAGCCCTTGGTGCTGGTCTGCACATAGTCAGGCAGGTACATGGCGAGTTCCGGATTCACGCGGCCGAACAGGCCACCGATCGTGAACTTCGGGTCGGGGTTATTGTCATCGCCAAAAGAGATCGAGAAAATGCCACCGAATGTCGGGTGCTGCGGATCCTTGTTGCCGCCAGCAGTCATGTCGTTGTCGGTATAGGCTCCGAAACCACCGATCAAGTAGTTGGAGTAAAGGTTTGCATTAGCCGGGTTGTCAAAGATGCTCACGTCATCCATGATGTAGGTCGTGTTCTTGCCCATGGATTCCACACGAGCAAAAGTCGCGAATGCGGAACCAACGCCCAAGATACCGAAAGCGGCACCGAAAGCAGCTGCAGTTCTTAAATTCATTAGTTAAACTCCTCTTGGAAATTCTGTCCTAAAGTTAGTTATATAAAATCAAAATCGCAACAAAAATATAAATAAATTCGTCTTTTTTTGTACAAAAGTACCTAACAGGAGCCTACCGCCGTTCATAGAATAAAAAAAGAACCGGACTATCAAGTCCGGTCCTTTTTCAAGTTTTTTCCGAAAGATTATTCGGAGAAGGTGAACGGGATCGTAACAGTGGTGTTACCAGACTTCACCTTGCTGAACTTCCAGCGGCTCACAGCGGTCTTGATTTCGCCATCAAATTCGCCGTAACCGGTCGTAGAAGAAGCAATGGAAATGCTGATGATTTCGCCACCCGGAGCGATCGTGAACTTCAGGGTAACCTTACCCTGGAATCCCGGTTTCTTCTTCAGGAACTTGTTGTAGATGTGGCGCAGACCAGGAGTACGCTGACGCACAACCTTCATGATGTCCGCAGCGGAACGAGATCCACCACCGGCACCCATGTCGATATCGCGTTCAGACGGGGTCTTGATAGAGCCCTTGGCCTTGGTAGCGATACCACCGCCACCACCGCCGAGAAGGCCTGCGAGACCGTCACCGATACCACCGGAACCACCTTCGGCGTAACCTTCGTTAAAGCCACCGTCAGCCTTACCGCGACGGCCACCGAGAACGGTCTTACCCGTCGTCTGGAGGCCAGCCACGTCCTTCAGCACCTTGTCGATATCCTTGGAGAACTTCTGGTTCTTCATGAGGTCGTAGGCACCGGCAGAGGCATTCTTGGTCTGAGCGGTCAGGAGCTTAAGCACGCCACGAGTCTGGGGAGCGTTGGGCTGACCCTTACCACGCGGCTTGCCACCACCACCAGCCTTCTTACGAGGCTTCTTGGGCTCTTCCTTCTTCTTCTCTTCCTTCTTCTCTTCCTTCTTTTCATCGATGGTCATAGAAGCGGTCAAGTCGGCAGCGGCAGAGTCGTCGAACACGACTTCGTCCACAACCTGTTCGTACATGGAAGCCCAAAGGCAGATAGCCAAAGCAACGACTAAAGAGATACCGGCGATAGCACCCATCTTCTTGTCGGATTCCGGCATCAGGGACGCTACTAACGGATCTACTGCGGGAGTATTCTTTTTAGCCATAGTTATTCCTCCCCGCCGTTCTTCTGCATCACGGCGAATGCAATGTGCGTGTAGCCAGAGAAGCCACAGGTGGCCATGACCTTATACATTGCATCGTAAGGGATGTTCTTGTCGATCTGCACGATGATGTTACCGGCTTCGTCAGCAGGGAGACCCATCTTGAGGGCGTGTTCCTGTTCCGTTGCGCGGCGTTCCTTAAGAACGGAGTCCACCTTGGTCACAAGAAGATCTTCTTGCTTCAAGACGTCTTCGGTCGGAACGATCTTGGCATTATCGACCACGACATAGTTGTTATCAACCACGACCGTCAGAGCCACTTCCTTCGGCTGCACCTTGGAGGTAGACACCGGAAGGATGAGGTTTTCGGCCTGGGTCAAAAGCTGACCTTCAGCGTCCAAGTTCTTGATCATGAACACCAGAATGATGGTCATCATGTCCATCATGGACGTCAAGGAGAAAGGTACGTCTTCGCTAAATTTACGAGTCTTTCTAGCCATGATTAACCTCCCAGCTTAGCAAGGTTGATCTTGCTGAAACCGGCTTCCTTAGCGCGGTCCATAAGTTGAATGATCTTATCGAACTGGGTGTCGTCGTTAGCAACGATGATGATGTTATCGACGTCTTCGAGGTCAATGAACTGCGTATGGATCTGAATCAGGTCCTTAGCGATCAGGTCATAGGCGGAAAGCGGGTAGATGATGTTCTTCGCGGCGACATCCGGCTTCAGCGTACGAGCCGAGTTCGGATCGATCGTTGCAAGAACGGCACCAGCGCTCGGCTTCTTCAGCATCGGCGGCGGGGTCAGGCCCATGGGACCTTCACCAGGAGCGGCGAGGAAGGCGTTGTTGCCATCTACGTAGGCACTATCCGGCACATTTTCGGACTGAGAAGAATACACGGCCCAAATCACGCGGCCCGGATCTTCTTCGGATTCCTTGTTGATTGCCCAGAGTTCGATGGTCTCGATTTCATAAAGATACTTTTCTTTATCCATCTCAGAGCCATCCTTGCACTTGGGACCATGACCGCTTTCCACGGCCGACTTCACATCTTCCGGCGCATGCGTAATCAGCTGCGCATCGGACTTGCAACGGAACGTCCACATTTCCTTAAAGTAGACGTTCGGCTGGAAACCACCGCGGGCGCCAATCACGAGGTAATCACCAGTGATAGCGAGCGAGAGGTTAAGAGCCTGCTGGTCCGGTTCCGGAGGCGTATCGTTGTCCATATTCATCATGCTGCGTTCCGGCATGTTGATTTCAACGATAGCAAGCTTGGAGAAGGCGGTCATAGACAACAGCATAGGAATCAGGATTGTAAACAAACCCATCGCCGGCAACAGGTCCGGTTCTTCGGGTTTGGCTGGTTTCTTAAGTTCTCTTGCCATTGTTTTATAACTCCGTTAAAATTATCTCTCTATCTTCGATTAAGCGAGAGAGTTGATAATCTTGAGGCCCTTTTCTTCCATTTCCTGGATGAGGCGTTCGGAGTTCATGTTGAGGAGACCCACGATGACCAGAAGAGGCACAGCGGAGAGAAGGCCGAGGAGCGTCGTACCCATAGCGATAGCGATACCGTCAGAAAGAGCCTTGGCACGTTCTGCAGCCGGTTTGTTAGCCACGGCGTCGAAGGTGAAGATCAGACCGTAAATCGTACCCATAAGTCCGAGCAACGTAGAGATGGAAGCCATCACCTGGATAATGCTGATATAACGAGTAAGACGGGGAGCTTCGGTCAGGAACACTGCGTCGCATGCGGCCTGCATGTTTTCGCGACCACCGTTACGGGCAGCAACGATTGCAGCCATCACGCGGGCGATCGGGAGCTTGGTTGCGTTGGCATAGCTCAGGGCTTCGTCATAGCGCTGGGCGGAAATGTGGGTGCCAAACTTAGCCAAGAAATCCTTACGGCCCTTAGCGCTCTTTACCATGATGTAAATAATGCGTTCGATAGAGAAACCGAGGCCGATCAGGAACACCACGAGGATGATCCACATGAACTGCCAACCATCGGATTCGGGGCTGAAGGATTGAAGCATTTTAGACATTAGAGTACTCCTTTATTGAGTGTTTTGGTTTATTTTGAAAATTCTTTGTTCATATTTAATCTTTTTTAGAGCAAAATTGGAGATTCAAATGCGTAAAATCTTGTTTACTGCACGAAAAAAGCCATTTTTGCCCTAATAGAATAGGGGAACCCTATGAACTAGGTTCCCCGTAAAATTGTTTTTACCGCTACTTTTTCTTCTTCTTGGCCTTTTTCTTGGCCTTCGGAGCAGGAGCCGGAGCAGCTTCCGGTTCTTCAGCGGCTTCGGCCGGTTCGTTCATAGAAGAAGATGCATCGTCCATAGAGGATGTAGCAGGGGCAGCAGCACCAGCCAGCTGTTTCTTCAAGTCAGCGAGTTCAGCCTTCAACTTTTCGTTTTCGGCCTTCGCATCCTTGATAATGTCGCGGTAGGTATTGATCTGTTCTTCCGGAGTCATGACTTCGGACTTGGCAATCTGTTCGAGACGAGCCTTCGTCTTGAAGTAGGCCGGATCGGAGAACAGGGTGGACGGGTCGAACTTTTCAATCTTGGTATTCAAGGTCTCATTGTTCTCGTCAAGGCTCTTCAAGAGTTCGAAGAGCTTTTCAGTCCACTGGTTTTCGATGCCGTAGTGGGCCGCGGCCTTGATACCGGTTGCGCACTGCGGGACAGCGAGTTCCTTAGCACCGTTAGAACGGTTAGTCAATTCTTCACGGTAGGCTTCCAAGTCTTCGTGAACGGCTTCCATAGCGTCTTCCTTGACCATGCCTTCGTATTCCACGTATTCCTTCACAATGGAAGCGGAGTCCGGCAACGGAGAGTTGGCGAACGCGTCTGCCACTTCGACGAACACGGCGCAGCCCTGGTAGTACATTTCGATGTAGCCTTCTTCAGCTTCGATCACGTCCTGGTTGTAGAATCCCTGGTCGCGAGCGAGGTCGATATTCTTCTGGAAGATCGGACGTGCCTGTTCGTAGTAGCTCGGCAGCTGCTGCACGATACCGATACGTTCAGCGAAGAGTTCTTCTTCCTTCTTGCCGTTCAGTTCCTGTTCGCGGATCTTGGCAGCCATCGTCACGAAGAGCATACCCATTTTGTTGGTGGCCTTGAAGGTCCAGCGTTCAGAAGCGTAGGTTGCAGACTTGGAGTACTGGCTCATGGCCTTCTGGAGAATATCGACCAACTGCTTGATAATCTTGGCCTTTTCCTTTTCCTTGCCCTTCAGGACAATGGGCTCCATCTTGTGGAACTCGTGTTCACCGAGGTAGAAGGCAGCTTCAGCCGGGACACCCGGGTCGGCATTCTTGATTTGCAGACCGTACTTGTCGTAGGCTTCGAGAGTCTTGCGGTAGTCTTCGACAGCCTTTTCTTCTTCCTTAAGTTCCATGTAGGCACGGGCGGCACCGATGTAGGCGGCAATCAGCTTTTCCTTGTCGTCGTTGCCATAGTTCTTGATGAAGAAGTGGTATTCCTGAGCAGCAAGATCCCACTTCTTGGCGTTGCCGTAAGCCATCGGGATAGAGAACGCAGCGTCAAGAGCATAGGAGCTCTTCGGGTAATCACGGACGAGGTCCTTGTTACAACGAATGGCTTCGTCAGTCATCTTGGCTTCGTCATAGCTCAAGCAGGCGCTGTACAAGTAACCCGGAGTACGTTCATCCTTCGGATAGCGCTTGTAGGCGATTTCGTAAGTCATAGCGGCAGACTTCTTGTCGGCAATGGAGTCGTAAGTCTGGGCGGCAGAACCGATAGCCATGAACGCCATGGAATCCTGCGGGAAGTTGTTCGTGATGAACAAGTAGGTCTGGGCGGCTTCGCGGTATTCCTGTTCGAAGTACTTCTGGTCGCTCTTCTTCAGGTTGGCGGCCTTCTTATGAGCGTCACCCGCACGTACGATACCCTTGATGGTCAAAGGAGACTTGGCGTACTGCTTGGGAAGAATCATGAAGGTTTCGGCAGCCTTGGTGTAGTTCTGGTTCTTTTCGTAAGCGGCACCAGCTTCGAACACGGCCTTGTCGGCAATGTCGATAAGCGGGTAGCGCTTCACGAGAGCGAGGTAAGCTTCAGCACCCTTTTCGTACTGGCCGCCCTTAACGGACTGTTCAGCCATCTGGAAGAGCACGTAGGCGATAGCCTTTTCAATTTCCTTGGCCATGGAATCGTTACGAGTTTCCTTGACCTGGGTGTACTGCTTGTAGAGCCATTCGAATTCCGTGAGGGATTCGTCGTAGGAGCCAGATTCCAAGAGGGACTGGGCAAGCATACGGCTGATGAGCAAGATGTACTGATGCTTCGGGAAGTCCTGCTTCAGCTTGCGGAGCACGCCCACGGCCACCTTGAACTGCTTGGCGTCATAGTGGACGATAGCTGCGTTGTAAGCAAGTTCTGCGGCTTCCTTGTTCTGTCCGAACTTGGCCATGTACTTGTCCACCTGGGCGAAGTATGCCTTGGTTTCGGCGGAGCTGTAAGCCTTGACAGCGTCGTCGTTGTAGTTCTTCTTCTTGGCGGCTTCGCGAGCCTGGTCCATCATGAGCACGGCGTTATACGCAGCTTCTTCCTTCTTCAGGAGAGCTTCGGAGCCCATCGGGCGACGGCCGTAACGGGTGGTGTCGGTATCGACGATCCAGTTGAACATCTTGGCAGCGTTAGCAAACTGAGCCATTTCCTGGTAGACGAGGGCCAAGTTGATATGCACCTTGTATTCGTCCCAGGTCGGTTCCTTGGCGTAACGCTTCAGGAAAGCTTCGTAAGCCTTGATGGCTTCGGCATACTGCTTCTTACCGGCTTCGAGGTCACCTTCCTTGGTGAGCTTGGCAGCGCGAGCATGGTGATACTGCGGAATGTCGAGCATAGCGCCACGGATTGCAGTTTCGGCGTTCTTCACCGATTCCGGATACTTCTGGTTCTTCTTGTACCAAGAGGAGTTGCGGTCATAGCGCTTCACCACAGTGTAGCGGTGCTGCTGGGCCTCTTCAAACTTCTGCTGGATGATGAGGATTTCAATCATCGCGATGTCGGCGAGCGGAGCGTCGATGTAGTCCGGGTTGATGGACATCAAGCGCTTGAAGGACTGCACGGCTTCTTCGTTACGGTCATGGTCCTTGTTCTTCATACCGATACGGTAGTACACAGAATCCTTGAACGGAACCTTCTTGTCCTTCAAGAATGCTTCAGCTTCCTGCACGCCACCACCTTCAAGGTCAGAGAAGGAGGCCGCCATGAAGTCCATAGCTTCTGCGCGCAAGTCTGCAGGGTATTTACCCTTGTCGGCACCAATGATATATTCGTAGTACTTGATTGCTGCGGTTTCGTATTCAGCAATGTTGTAGTAAGATTCTGCCAAGTGGTACATGGCAAGGGCAGCTTCCTTACCCGTAAGGGTTTCGAAGCCGGTCACCTTCTTGTACGCCTTGATAGCGTCGCGGAACTTGCGGTTCATGAAGTGGTATTCCGCAATACGGAGCCAAGCCTTCGGAACGAGACCGTTGTCCGGGAAGTTTTCGACGAGGCGCATACGGAGCTTGTAGGCCTTTTCGTCTTCACCACTGGCTTCCTGCACGGCGGCAGCCTGGTAAATCACCGTCGGGGTCTTGTCTTCCTTCGGATACTTGTCGATGTATTCGAGGAAGTAGCCCAGGGACTTCTGGTGATCAGCCTTCGGAAGCTGGTCGATGTTTGCGCACTTGGCCGGCTTGTTGTCACGGTCGGCGCACCACGCCACGTCTTCTTCATACTGGGCGTTCTTGTCGAGGAAGTGCTTTTCTTCGAGCTGGAACTGGTAGTGGCCCAACTGCTGGAGAGCAGAGGCGCAACGCTTGTTCTGCTTACCCTTACAGTTGTTGACCTGCTTTTCCCACTGCCTAATGGCATCTTCCATGCCCTTTTCGTCGAGGCCGCCAGAACGGCAAGCCTGTTCGGCCTGATTCTTCAGGACCTTATAGGAGTTGGCACACTGGGTCTTTTCGGAGCCCTTCGGCATGGCCTTGCACTTCGCGGCCAGCTTCTTTGCCTCATTAACTTTGTCTTTACAAGGATCCGACGCTGCAAAGGACGAACCTACAAGCGAGCAGACGATTGCACCAACAAGTAAAAATTTTTTCATTTTTTTCTTTCCACCTATTAAGAAAAAAGGGGAAGACCTGGTTTGAAGAAGCCAGGTCTACCTTTATTCAAAGTTTATTCCAAATCACCCAAGTCGTCTTCCAGGCTTTCAAGTTCCTGAGCGGCTTCGGAGTTGGCAGCGCCCTGACCCATCTTGGTCTTCACAGTAGCCAAGGTAAAGCCTGCGTCATCCAAGATACGCTTACGGTTGGATTCGAAGCGGTCACTCTGGATAGCCTTCTGGGTGAATGCGGCGTAGTCTTCAATAGCGGCGTTAGCCTTGTCAAAGCTCGGCTGCAGGGCTTCGCGTTTGCTCTGCACACGGGGCGTCGGGAGCTGGCGAGCGAGGTCAAGAGCCTTCACCTGCACAGAGTCGAATTCGTCCTGCATAGCGTCATAAGCCTGGCGTGCACTGTCGCGAGCGGCAACGGTCACCACCGGCTGTTCGGTGCGCTTTTCAGCCTGTTCCAGAGACTTCACAGCGTTGTTGTAGTCCTTCTTGATGAAGTAGCAGTAACCCTGAACGAGGTATGCTTCAGAAACCAGGAAGGATTCAGGCATATTCTTGATAATCCACTGTGCCGGCTTGATAGCTTCATCAGGCTTGTTCACCTTGAGGAACGACCAAGCGATACCGAGCATGGCTTCGTCGTAGACCGGAGAACCGGGCTGCACCTGGCCATACATCTGGGCGGCGGCCGGGATGTCGGCCTTTTCGCCAGAGAAGAACAAGTGACCGAGCTTCACCTTGGCGGCATCCTGCAAGTCACGTTCGGACTGGTTGGAAACCGGCTGTTCGGTAATGTCGCGGAAGCAGTTTTCAGCTTCGTCGAACTTGCCGAGACGGCTGTAAGCAATACCCATGGTGTAGCGGGCGTAGAAGTAGTTGGCGTTACCCGGAAGGATGGCGGCGAGCAGGTCGACAGATTCCTGATAGAGGCCCTGTTCGAACTTGATCTGGCCGGCAACGTAGTCAGCGTCAGCCTTCACGTCGCTTTCACCGAACTTCTGAGCAATATTCTGGTACTTGGCCATAGCGTCGATGTACTTGCCTTCCTTATAGTCGATGTTCATCAACTGGAAGTGGTACTTGGCGCGCTGGTCACTCTGCGGATAGCGCTTGATAGCGTCTTCGTACACGGACTTTGCAGCCTTGTGCATACGGAGGTTTTCGAAGGACTTTGCCTTATAGAAGGCGGCCTGGTCCACAAGGTGGAATGCCGGATACTTGGTCTGAACCTTACCGAAGGCGTATGCAGCTTCCAAGAACTGACGGTTCAAGTAGAGACGCATAGCGGCGCGGTAGTCGTTTTCAGGTTCGATCTTCAAACGACGGTAACGTTCTTCGCCGATCTTCTCTTCGCGGGTGTCACCGAAGCGGCTGGTGAGCTTGACAGCCCAGATGAAGCCACGGTTCTTCTTGGCGTAGAGGTCATCGTGAGACATTTCGAGGTCGAGTGCGAGGTAACGGAAGATGCTCACGTCCTTGACGTTAACCGTAGCACCAGCAACCGGGTAACCTTCCTTCGTGAAGCGGAGGCGGACACCAAGGTGCGGAGAGAGGTAGTAGGTCAAGGTGAAGCTCATTTCCGGGTTCAGGCCTTCGCCACCTTCCTTGTCGGAATGGAACACGTCGATGAGAGAAAGTTCAGCCTTCGCCTCGATCAGGCGGTTGAAGCCACGCCAGAAGAGGGAGAAGTTCAGGTTAGAAGGAATGTTGTAAGCATCGTCGCGGTCACCGCCGAAGAAACCCGGAGCGACAAAGCCGCCGTCTTCTTCCATGCTGATACCCGGCTGGGCGATGTTCTGGAGGGCAACGCCCACCAAGAGGTAACCAAACTTAGAAGAGTTCAGCGGGTTCCAGCTGAGGCCCACGTCGGCACCGAGCGTCACCTGCGTCACTTCATCGAACTGGTTGATGTAGAGGACGGACACGTCGAGACCGAGGGCGATGCAGTGCATCAGCCTGTAGGCGTAACCGAGCAAGAAGGCGTATTCGCCGTAGGACTTGCCACCGTCAATGGAAGCACCGTTTTCGAAGAACGAGAAACCGAGAGTGTGCTTGTAATCCATCGGGAAAGTCAAGCTCACATACTCCTGGCTAGCTTCGCCACTGATGGAGCTGAAGAACGCAGCACTGAATTCCAGCTGGTCAGTTTCAGAGATTCCAGCGGGGTTCACATACATGGCAGTGTTGCCACCGAATTCCGCGAACCAGTCATTCTGCTGGTACTTGTGCGGAGAATAAGTTGCTTCTGCAAACAAGGAAGTGCTGGCTACCGTGAGTCCAAGGACTGCTGTTTTAATAACACTAGTACGCATCACTTACTCCTTTAATTGATATCCGTGCGGATGAACTCAATACGACGGTTCTGGGCGCGGCCTTCCGGGGTCTTGTTCGTGGCGACCGGCTGCGTGTCACCCTTACCCGAAGTGGTAATGCGGCTTTCGTTGATGCCCTTTTCCACGAGGAAGTTCTTCACGGCTGCGGCACGGTCAGCGGAAAGCTGCATGTTCTTTTCTTTCTTACCAACGTTATCGGTATGGCCCACAACTTCAAACGTAGCTTCGGTGAAGGTTTCCATAATGTCCACCACCTTCATCAGGGAGATGTAGGAATCCTGAGTAATCGTAGCCTTACCGGATTCGAAGTTCACACCTTCAAGCACAAAGACCTTCTTCGGCGGCTGCGGCACTTCGTCCGGGCAACCATCGTCGTCCTTGTAGCTGTTCAAAGTTTCAGGCTGTTCGGGGCAGAGGTCCACACCCTTACAAATGTGGGCGAACTGAGAAAGCATACCCTTGGCTTCGACCCACGGATCGCAGAGACCGTCGCGGTCGTTGTCGGCATCCGGGCAGCCATCGTCATCCTGGTAACCGTCGAAGTCTTCGGCTTCTTCGGGGCAGTTGTCGAGGCCCGTGCAGACGGAAGCATACTTGTCGGAAAGACCTTCTTCGGAAACCCACGGATCGCAAAGGCCATCGCCATCGGAATCCGGGTTGCGGGTTTCTTCAACGACTTCTTCTTCCTTCACCAGCTCGGTAGCGGTGAGGCCGATGTCAGCCTTGCCCTTGCCGCGCTTGAGCATCGGCGAGGTGGACTGGCAGTAGAAGTTCGGCTTCGAAAGGGAGTGGTTCACGAACTTCGGGTCGAGGGAAACGTTCGTGCGGTTCACCTTGATGAATTCGTTGAACGGGTAGTAGTTCTTGTAGATGTTGTTGTATTCCACCTTCGTCTGGCCAGCGGCCGGGTCGGCAAACACACCGTAGTAGTGGTTTTCCATGAAGATGTTGTTACGGGCGATCACGTTGGTCGGACCCTTCAGAGCAAGGCCGGAATAGCCGTTGCGGAGCACGACGTTATGTTCGATAAAGGCGTCGAGGGACTTGGCACCCCAAGCGAGGATGCCGGACCAGCGGTTGCCGTACACCACGTTGTTGCGGAGGTGCGGGAGCGAGATAAATGCACCGATACCGGTAGCGTGGTTATCAAGCACATAGCAGTGGTGGATGTAGGGGGCAGCGTTTTCGCAAAGGATACCTTCAATACCGTTCTTCACGGTGAAGTGCGACATTTCGGCGCCCGAAGTACCCATGACGGTCGGACCTCTACGGCCACCATCGATGATGGTCGTAAGGGGATCCTCGCCCTTAAGTACGACACCCATGATCAGGGTGATGTTTTCGTTATAGGTGCCACGCTTTACCAAGATGGTATCGCCAGCATCCGCATTACCGAGAGCGTCAGCAATCTTTGAGTAATCGCCAGGAACATTGATATTCTTTGCCATGGCGGTTCCAGAAAGAAGCATCGCCCCGGCCGTGATTAAGACCAGTTTCTTTAGGGTCATACTGCTACGTTTCTCCAATCATAGAACACTTTAGTTTAAAACCTTTGGCCTGCCAAAAAGACAAGCGTAAAAATTCAAGTGGGAATATACCTTCAAAAACGGCTTTAGTCAAACGATTTTCAGAAAAAAAGCCGTTTTTTCCAATAAAATGTCGAAAAAGACGATTCATCGTGGTATATCTAGTCCTCTTGAGGTCAATCGGCAGATGCCGGTTCGGCCTTTTCCTCTTCTTTTTTGGCGCCTTGGATAGACACACGAATCTCTTGGCAGGTCTTCTTGATGTCCTGCAAAATCTTGCGGGCACGGGTGCCGGCAGACTTGTTGCCGCGCTCGAACTTTTCGTACTCGCGCTTGAAGTTCTCGACTTCCAGTTCAAGATCATTCACTAAGCTCATAAGCAAACTCCAAAATAAAGATGCTGTATGGGAAAATAAATTAATGTCAGGACTAAATATCTGCGATTTTGTAAAAAATTGTTCAAAATGAGTCAAAAAACGCATTTTTTTTCATCTTTTCACAATCTATTCACTTTTAACTAACCGCCACAGGTGTTCCAAGGACGCCTTTCCACGCTCGCCAACGTTTTCGGAAAAGTCATTTACGAACATCCGGATATGCGATTTCATGACTTCGGGGTCGTCGATTTGGGCCTTTTCGTCGATGAACGGGGTCACCATTTCGGGGCGGTTCTGGGCCACACGGAGGCTCGAACGGATTTCCGCTTCCACTTTTTCGATCACCGTGGACCCCAGCGTACGGCGAGCGACCGCAATCCCGAGCGGAATGGGAGTTCCCGTGTTTTCTTCCCAGAAGGCACCCAGATCCTGAAGCAGGTAGAGCCCGTCGCGCTTCCAGGTGAAACGGTGTTCATGGATAACGACACCCTGCGGGGCGCTCTTTTCGCGCAGGGAACGGTACACCTGGTCAAAGAGGGCGTAGTTGACATGAAGCGCGCCCTTCTGCGTCTTGGAATGCCAGAAACGGTACAGGAGCGCCGCAGTCGTCTCGGAGCCCGGCAACATCACGGGAAGCTCCGGATTGAAGCTCTGGGATTCGGAAGAAAGCAGCAGCGGACCGCAGCCGTAGCCGATGGCGCCACCGCAACCCAGACAGGTGTAATCTGCCTCGATTTTAGGATAGACCTGAGCGCTGACCTTCGCGACATCGAGTTCGCCACGGCGTACCATCTCGTTCAAGGTCTGCACGTCGGCAAAGTGGACGTCCCATTCGAAGGGTGAATTTTCGAGACCGTGAATGAGGGCCTCGTAGATAAAGGTGTCGTTAGGGCAAGTAGAAATACCGAGACTTAAGCGCATGAGATAAAATTAAAAAATAAGCTATAGATTGCTTCGCCAACGGCTCGCAATGACAAGGCATTCCGTTACGGGTCTATGCCAAAGACCGCCTGGCGGAGGGCGGCGAGAGCTTCGTTGAATTTCCAGGATTCACGGTCGCGGGTGGTAGCCATATTGCTTACGGCGCGGATTTCAAAGACCGGCACGCGACAAGCCATGCAGGCCGCAATTCCGGCAGCGCCTTCCATATTTTCGATATCGGCATCGAACATCCTGGAACGGGACAGGCCCAGTTCCTCGGTACCCGTGCAACGGTTTACCGTAAGGCCCACAACCGACTTCAACTTCTGCAGATGGACGGGCGCATGTTCCGGCGCAGTCGCACGCACGGAACTCGGGAACGGATAAAAAGAACCGTCACGGTCCTGATACCCCATATCACCAACAGATTCGGCATCTACACGCACGACGTCGAGCACATCGATTCCGCGGCCAGGATACGCGCCACAAACGCCAAGAATAAACACGGCAGAAATAGAGATTCCGCGACGTTTGGCATCCCCCAGCAGGAAAGTCAAATTTGTCGCAAAATTAAGGATACCGATGCCCAGGACGCAGGCATAGCCACGACCATCCGAAAGTTCAATTAATTTATCCGAAACAACACCGTCTGCCGTATCGGCATACTCGGGAAAGATGGAGGCGAACTCCGCCGGAGTCGCAAACGCAAACAATTGGTCACGACCGGGGAAATCCATCGGCTACTCCAGTTTTTCGACAGCATCCGCAAGCGAAGCTTCAAGCTCGGCAACGCGTTCCACCTTGAGATTGCAGGGTCGGTCAACTTCGCAACGAGCCGTCGCGACAGCAGTCGCCTTGACGAGACACTGTTCAAATTCCATTCCCTGACTGTCGGCAAAGAGCCAACCGGCAAAGAAAGAGTCTCCCGCACCGATACGGTTGTTCACCTGGATCTGCGGAGGCTGGATCTGCACGCCCTGGAACTTCTTTTCGACCAGGCGGAAAGCCCGAACCGGGGAATCCTCATCGGTGACCACCAGGTTCTTGATCGGGAGACGTTCGAGCACGGCAGTCGCCGTCATCTTCCAGAACTGCGGGCTTGACAACACGATGGGAAGGCCGAGACGCGTGAGCAGCTTGCAGTATTCCTGCATGTTGATCTTGAGAAGCTCAACGCCCTTTTCAAGCCAGCCGTCAATGCCTTCGATAGCATCGATAAAGACCTTCTTTCCCGTCAAGTCCAGATCATTCAGCAGCGAGAGGTTGAAGCCTTCCGGGAACGTGCCGCACAGGGCGACATTCTGGGTCGTGCTCCAGTAGTCGTTGAGCGTCTGGATGAAGTCCTCGTTCTCGAAATCGGAAAGGACCGGCGAAGGTTCGATGAGTTCGGTAGACTCACCCTCGCTCACGACGGTCGTACAGATGCGCGTCGGTTCCTTGATCCACACGGGCGCCTGCTGGATTCCGTAAGCGGAAATCTCATCGAAAATACGGGAGCCGTGTTCGGAGCCCAGGAAGTGCATCATGAGAGGCGTACCGCCCAAAAGGCGGAGTACCAGGCCGCAGTTGATTCCCTTGCCGGAACCATACTCTTCGACCTTCTTGATGCGATGCACCTCGCCCGGCGTAAACTTGTCCACGTAGAACAGGCGCTGCCAGGCGGGATTGAGCCCGAGAATCAGGATTTCTTGCGACATGAGCTGCCTAGAAATTGACCTTGTAGAACTTGCGCTTGCCCACCTGGATTACCAGCTGGTCTGCGCCCTTGATTTCAACCTGGGACTGCGGGTCGGCGAGCTTTTCGCCTGCGATCTTCACGCCGCCGTTCTGGACCATGCGACGGGCTTCGCCCTTACTGGCAAAGGCCTTGATTTCAACAAGCAGGTCCAGGGCACCATAGGTGCCGGCCGCCACACTGCATTCGGCAGCGTCACTCGGAATGGCATTACCGCTGTGAATCTCGCGTTCTTTCGCGGCGGCGGCCTCGGCGGCTTCTGCGCCGTAGTACTGCGTCACGATATCAATGGCGAGACGGTGCTTGGCATCGTTGGGGTTCATCTTACCCGCGGCGATGTCGGCCATCATCTGCTTGATTTCTTCGAGCGGAACGTTCGTCAAGAGTTCGAACCAGTTCTCGACGATGCTGTCGGCGAGGCTGTAAATCTTGTGGTACATCACGTCGGCGGGTTCGTTGAGTCCCACGTAGTTGCCGATGGACTTGGACATCTTGACCTTGCCGTCGGTACCGAGGAGAATCGGCATGAAGAGACCGATCTGCGGTTCCATACCTTCGAAAAGCTGCAAGTCGCGACCGCGAAGCACGTTGAACTTCTGGTCGGTGCCGCCGAGTTCCACGTCGCTGTTGATGGCGACGGAATCGTAGCCCTGCATCATCGGGTACATGAATTCGTGCAGGCTGATCGGCGTGTTGGCGGCATAGCGGTTGTGGAAGTCCTCTCGTTCGAGCATCTGGGCCACGGTAAACTGGCCCATGAGTTCGGTCACCTTGCTGAACGGAAGCTTGCTGAACCATTCACCATTATAGTGAATTTCCACCTGGTCGCGGCGGACTACCTTGAAGAACTGTTCCTGGTATTCCTTAGCGTTTTCAAGCACCTGTTCGTGGCTGAGGCGCGGGCGGGCCTTGTTGCGACCGCTCGGGTCACCAATCTGGGCGGTATAGTCACCCACGATGAGCACGACGGTATGGCCCAGGTCCTGGAACTGGCGGAGCTTGCGCATCACGACCGTATGACCGAAATGGACATCCGGAGCGGTGGGATCCACGCCCATCTTGACGCGGAGAGGAACGCCGGTATCGTAGGACTTCTGGAGCTTCTTTTCAAGTTCATCTTGCGGCACAACGTCAATAACGCCGCGCATCAAAATTTCGAGCTGTTCTTTAACAGGGCGGAATTGCATAAGGTTTCCTTTGTTTTCTTTCAAAGTGGAAATATAGAAAAACTTACTATTATTACGATATGAATATCCTCGTCTATTTCCTGTTTGCCCTGTCCGGGTTTGCGGGCCTGATTTACGAAGGCTCGTGGGCGCGATACCTTAAACTTTTCCTGGGGCATTCCAGCTACGGCCAGGTGCTTACGCTCTGCATTTATATGGGCGGCCTTGCCATCGGTAGCTTTGTGGCGGGCAAGATGGTCGTCCGTACCAAGCGTCCATTGCTCGGGTACGGCATCGTGGAATTGGCGATCGGTATCGGCGGAGTGGCGTACCATCCGCTTTACCTGTGGCTCACGGGGATTTTCTACGACTCCGAATGGACTGCCTCGCTCACGCCGCGTGGCGCAGAAATCGCGAAGGTGGTCCTGGCGACGGGCTCTACGCTTCCGATTGCGATTGCGGTCGGCATGACGTTCCCCTTCATTGCGGCTGGACTTATGCGCAAGAGCGGTGCCGAGGTGTCGCTCCCGATGCTCTACTTTACAAACAGCCTCGGTTCCGCCATCGGCATTCTCGCAACAAGCTACCTCCTGATTCCCGAAATCGGAAACCACGCTACCCTGTGCGTGGCGGCCTCCATCAACTTCTTGCTGGCGGCGGTGTTCTGCTTTATCGGCGTGACGACTTCGCCTGTGCCACCTAAAGATGAAGACGCTCCCGAAGTTCATGACGAAGACTACGTGGCCGAACACAAGTTGCCCATGCCGCCTAAAAACACTTGGTTCTGGATTGCGGCGATTACGGGCCTGACCTCATTTGTTTATGAAATCGTCTGGATTCGCTTGCTGTCGCTGTTGTTGGGATCTTCGAGCCACAGCTTCGATCAGATGCTCTCCGCCTTTATCTTGGGACTTTCGCTGGGCTCCGCGGTGAGCGGCAAGTTGCTCAAGAAGGATAGCCTCGTCGTCCTTTCGATGGCGCAAATCCTGATGGCGTTCTTCGCACTTTGCACGCTGTATTTCCACCAGCCCTTCTGGGGCATGATGAACGAGGCGAACCAGATTTTCAATCCGACTTCTGACGGTTACATTTGCTGGAGCCTGTTCAAGTACGCGCTTTCGATGCTCTGGATGATTCCCACGAGTTTCTTTGCGGGCATGACGCTTCCGCTGATCACCTTGATTCTGACACGCGCCTTCAAGAGCGAAGCCCCGATTGGAAAGGTTTACGGCTGGAACACACTCGGTTCCATTATCGGTTCGGCAGGCGGCGGACTTCTGCTGTTGCCGATTCTGCAGCTCAAGGGTGCGCTCGTAACGGCAGCCTTGCTTGACTTTGCGATTGGCTTTATTCTGTTGGTGGTTTACCGCAAACGTTTCCGCTACAGCGTGATGTTCTATATCATGGTGTGCGTGATGGTGATGCCCGCCATCTTTGTGAAGTTCGACCCGTCGCTGATTACCTCGGGCGTGTTCCGCAGCTACAAGAACATGCACCCCAACGAAAAGATCCAGGTAATTGACGGAAAGACGGCAACTATCAGCTTCCACGAATCACCGGTGCATTATTACGTGAAGACGAACGGCAAGGCCGATGCGAGCATGAGCAAGGACCGCGAATCTCCGATCTCAAGCGACGAGCTTACGCAGGCCGCTACCGCGTTTATGCCGATGGCCGTAAAGACGGAGCCGTACGATGCCGCGATGGTCGGCTTCGGAAGTGGCATGGGCGCTCATTATCTACTTGCCGACCCCCTGCTCAAGGATTTCGACTGCGTGGAAATCGAGCAGGCGATGATGGATTTGGCGAAGGGATTCTACCCGTGGAACTACCGTGGCTACGACGATCCGCGCATTCACATTTTCATTGACGATGCGACGACGTTCTTCCATACGAACCGCCGCCAGTACGACATGATTATCAGCGTGCCCAGTAACCCGTGGGTGAGCGGTGTGGCAGGACTTTTCGCACATGAGTTCTACGCCAAGATGCGCCGCTACATGAAGCCTGGTGCCCTTTGGGTGCAGTGGATTCAGACATATGAATTCAACGACCTCATGTTCCTGAATATTCTGAAGGCGCTCGATACGGTGTTCCCGTATGTTAGTTTGTACAAATCTACCGATGAACCCGACATCATCATGATTGCAAGTGACCAGCCGGTATTGCAGAAGGGTATTGGGCGATTCTCCACCGATACGGCTCTGGTAGCAGAATTCAATCGCATTCATCGCGATCCGGAATTTTTCGGCGAAAGGAATTTCCTTTTCACGAATAAGATGGTCAAATCGCTGCTCGATGGCGTAAAGCCGAACAGTCTGTTTATCCCGATCGTGGACAACAAGGCTGAAGAGGCGCGTTTCGTGCATTCCGAGGCGCACATCGTGAACGTGTTCGACAGTTGCGAAGTCTGCTGGCAACAGTACCTGGATCCCGAGGACTATGCACTCCGTCGCCCTGCACGTGTGAAGGCGATGCTTGCCGAGCCGAAGGATGAATTCAAGAAGACAGCCCTGCTGACCTATGTAGACGAGCTCATCGCCGCAAAGACGACAGCGGATTCCCTCGTTGCCGATTCCGCTACCGCAGACAGCATACAGCCGGAAGACCCGCGCCTAGCCGCACTTGAATCTTCTGTCGGCTACCAGAAGTTCCGCGAGAACTACATCGAATGGATCCGCACGATTCCGCTGGAAGCGCGGGATTCCGACGAGGTCTATGTCAAGGTGAGCGAAGCGGTGAACGCAGGCGCACTCCCCCGCAGCTTTGCCGACGAATTCAACATCATGGATGCTGCCCGACAAGGCGTGTACAAGCAGGCGGCACTCCTCATCGCGGACTTCTTCGACCGTTACGAGATGAACGACATGGGCGACATTTTCCTGCGGAACTGCATCGTGATTGCGCTCCTCGCAGGCGAACCCGAACTCGCAAACATCGTCTATGAAAATGCCATCCAGAAGAACGAAGACTTCTTCGCTGTCGAGAAGCGCCTGATCGAACGTGAAATCCAGCAGGCAAGAAGAAATAAGTAGAATCCTCTACTAAATGCATAAAAAAGACGAGCCCTCGTGAGCTCGTCAAATAATGCCGTATAGAAACGATTAGAACAGGAAGCTTACGCCAACGGTCGTGTAGAACGTATTGAGTGAAGATTCCAAGAAGATGTCTTCGCGCATAAGCGACTTGTTCGAAAGGCTCGTGAAACACTGCACCACGCGGATGTTCACGTGGACCCAACGGGTAAGCATGTAACCGAGATCGAAGGCTCCACCCACTTCCATACCGGAAGTCGAAATGGTGTTGTCCTGGGATTCCGTCGCGGCACCGTTCTTGAACTCAGAGGTTCCGTTGAGCTTGAGACCCATATTCAGACCCAGACCGACATAGAAGTTGTAGTCTTCGAACGTGTAGCGGAAAATAATCGGAATATCGAAAATGAATATGTCGATGCTACCCGTATTCGTGTAGATGTTCATATCCTTTTCATAGACATAGTGACGATAGTTGAAGGTGAGTTCCGGAACAAGGCTCAAGTCCTTCAGCATGAAGTTCATCTTGAGCATCAAGCCACCGCCCGCCTGGAAGCCCATCTTCCAGCCATCAGAATTTTCGCCAAAGAACGTGTTGGTACCGACCTGCGCACGGACACCGAGCATCACGGCACGGGCAAAGCCCTCGTTACGCATACGGTTGATTTCCGACTTCTTTGTGGTCTCCGCCTTGTAGCGGGCATACGCACTGGCATATTCCTCGTCGTTCGCAAACTCACTATCGGTAGAGCCATCGTAAGCAGGAGCATCGTCCCCCGAGGAACTCTCGGCGGAAGGCGCAGTAGCCCACCCCTCGTCATCGGAAGCATCGTCTTGGGCCATGACGGGTACGGAAAGCGCAAACGCCGTGGCAAGAATCACACTCAATCTCTTAAAATCCATAATTCAATAATAATAAATGAATATGTAAAGCCCGCCTAAAAAATAATTTCAGCGGGCCAAAAGTGTGTAGAAAAATTTTTTTTACTTTAACAGAGCGGCCTTTGGGGCCCCTACTAGAGCAGCAGCGTAACACCGAGCGAAACATGCATCGTGTAAAGTTTTGAATGCATTAGAGTCGATTCCGCAATCCGGTCCAGGTCCAACACGTTCGTGAAGTTCTGCACGACCCTGAGATCCATAACCAGCCAGCGGTTCACCACATAACCGATATCGGCAAGCCCGCCAATCTCCACTCCGACCGTCGGAATCGTATTGCTGCGCGTTTCCTTCGACTTGTGGCCCTCGGCAGTAATGGTCTGATTGAATTCGGATTCACCGCTCATTTTGAGTCCGAGGTTCACGCCCAAGGCAAAGAAAAGGCCGTCTTCATCAACGACGAGCTGTCCCATGACCGGAATTTCGAACAGCATTTCCTTGACGGTCGCCTCGTACTCGCCGTAATCGGACTCACTCTCGTAACCGTAGTGGCGGTAGCTGAAGTTCAGTTCGGTCGCCACACCGAAGGATTCACCGAGCGGAAGCCGCGCCATAAGGCCAGCCCCGAATTCCGGCCCGAAATTCCAATCACCGGATTTTTGTCCAAAACTCTTGTTTACGCCCCCCGACACGCGGACGCCGAACTGCACGCCCCTCGAAAAACCCTCTTTGCGCGCGCGGTATTCCGCTGCATTTTCGGCAACGTAATGGGGAGCATCGTCGTCTTCCTCGTCGATATTCACCGTCGCCACCTTGGCGGAATCGGCAAGGGTGCTGTCGGAAACGACGCTATCTGCGGGAACCTGCTCGCCAGATGCAGAATCGGCGGAGGCCACTTCCGAATTTTCGCCGTAAGAATAGCCTTGTTCAGCGCTCCCCTGTGCGGCCTGGTCGGCAGGAACATAGCCGCAACCGTCGCCCACACAGTTCGGGTCACTCACTTCGCCGGAGCCTTCAAAAACACCCTGCGCAAAAGCGAGAGGGGATGCAAGGGCACCTGCAAGAAGAACGACAGCCAAACGATTCGACAGCGAAAAGGTTTTCATACTTTTAATTATAACAAAAAATCGGGGAAAGCGGACAAAAAAAATGCCCGTCAATAATTCTAAATTTGTGACATGCCTATTCTTTCTGCCCAGAACCTGTTGTTGCGAATAGGGGCAAACGCCCCGCTGCTGGATAACGTGAGCTTTGACATCGAGGCCAGCGACCGGATATGTCTGGTCGGCCGCAACGGTTGCGGCAAGAGCACCCTTTTACGGGTGCTTTCGGGCGAGACCGAGGCGCAGTCGGGCGACATCGTGAAAAAGACGGGGCTTCGCATTTCGCGCATGATCCAGGAGATTCCCGCACACATCGATGGGACGGTTCGCGACGTGGTGATGGGTACCGTTTCCGTCGGCAATTCTGCCGCATGGAAGATTGGCGACGACGCATCGCGCGACACCCACGCCGAGGCAATTCTAGGAAAGACGGGAATCGATCCCGAGGCTTTATACGACAGTTTGAGTGGCGGACAGAAGCGCCGTACCCTTTTTGCGCGAGCCCTTGCGCAGGACCCGGACTTGTTGCTGCTCGACGAACCTACGAACCATCTGGACATTCCCGCGATCCAGTGGCTCGAAGGAATCGTGACGAGACTAAGCTGCGCACTTTTGTTCGTAAGCCACGACCGCACCTTTGTACGCCGGGTGGCGAACCGCATCTTTGATTTGGACCGCGGCCGTGTACGCTGCTGGGATTTCCCGTACGACAAGTTCGTACAGTTTAGGGACCAGGCGCTTGCCGAAGAGGACAAGGCGAATGCGCTTTTTGACAAGCGGCTTGCAGAAGAAGAAGTTTGGATTCGCAAGGGAATCCAGGCGCGGCGGACCCGGAACGAGGGCCGCGTGCGGGCGCTTATTAAAATGCGCGAGGAGCGTGCGGCGCGCCGCACCCGAACGGGCAACGTGAATATGCAGATTACCGAGGCCGACCGTTCGGGGCGCCTGGTAGCAAGACTCACCGACGTAAGCTACTCCTACGACGGTGCGCCTCTCATCAATGGGCTTTCAACTGAAGTTTCCCGTGGCGACCGCATCGGTATCGTAGGACCGAACGGCTCCGGAAAGACGACGCTTTTACGCCTGATTCTGGGCGAACTCAAGCCCGACACCGGCGAAGTACGCCTCGGCACGAACTTGCAAATTGCCTATTTCGACCAGATGCGTACAAGGCTCCGCGAAGACAAGTCGCTGGTGGAAAACATCGCCGATGGCCAGCAGTACGTGATGTTAAATGGCGTGAAGCGCCACGTATTAAGTTATCTGCAAGACTTCCTTTTCTCGGCGGATCGCGCACGCGGCCCCATCAGTGCACTCAGCGGTGGTGAACGCAACCGCCTGCTGCTGGCTTGCCTCTTTAGTCACCCGAGCAACGTTCTCGTTCTCGATGAACCGACGAACGACCTCGACATGGAAACGCTTGACCTGCTCGCCGAACTCCTTGCGGATTACAAGGGAACGGTGCTTACCGTAAGTCACGACCGCGCCTTCCTCGATTCCGTCGCCACAAGTATTTTAGCCATCGAAGATGGCGGCAACGTTTTCGAATCGGTAGGCGGCTACAGCGACTACGAAGCGAAGAAAAAAGTCCGCGACAGGGAAGCCGCAAACGCCGCGCGTATTGCCGCCGAAAAAGAAGCGGAAAAAGCGGCGAGGTCTGCGCAGAATTCTTCAGCGGTTTCGGCGGCGCAGGCCCCTGCGGGGTCTGCCGGCGCTCCTCCAAAAAAGAAAAAGCGCAGCTACAACGAGGAACGCGAATACGCCGCCCTCCCCGAGAAAATCGAAAAGCTCGAAAGCGAAATTTCGGAACGCCAGACGGAACTCTCCAAACCCGAAGTATTTACGAACGCTGCCCGCATCGTGGAACTCCAAAAGGAAATTGCCGACCGCGAAGCCGAACTCGAAAAAGCCTACGAACGCTACGAGGAACTCGACTCGCTCGGGTAAGGGGAGAACCCTTCAAAAAATTCTTTACTCCAACGACTCGTTGGAGAATTTTAAAATTAATCATCAGTCAAGAAGCCTTACTTTACTAAGAACGCTCCCCGACGAATGTTCGCTCAACGGCTTATTTTTTAGCATTATTCTTCGTCATCTTTGACATTGTGAACAACGAGCTTTGTAAAAAGAATAAAATATTTCAAAAAAAAGGCATTGAACGTCTGAAAATTACGTGTATAGAATAGATAGGGACATTTTTCTCTGTCGCTTTATGGGATAACCCATAAGGTCACTCTAAAATATGGACACATTAATGTCTGAAAAAGAAGAAATCGAAAACAATACACCGAGCACGGATGGAAATTTTGGTGTGGCGCCGAATACGCCGGATTCCGTCATTCGCGACATCGCCCAAGAATTTAACGTCATCGTCAATTCCGTGAAGGATGGCGAGAGCAATTTTTCCCATGACAGGTTCTTGCGTTACGCCTTTGCGGAACCCCGTCGTATGGCGGAACTCCTGACGCTGTTCTCGCGTCACAATTCCTCGCTTAAGGCGTTTCTCGACACCATCGATCTCAAGACGCTTCGCGGCACGAAGGAGAATTTCTCCAGCGACAAGCAAACCGGCTCCGCTGACCTTGTATTTGAGGCTGATATCAAGGCCGGTGGCGTCACGGGGCTTTATGTGGGAATCATTGCCGAACACAAGTCCACCAACAAGGATAACGTACTCCTCCAAATTTCGGAGTATTACCATCACCTGTTCCTGGAACGCAAGAAGGATGTTCCCGTAATCGCGTTCATCGTCTACAACGGAAAGGACCCGTGGAATCCGCTTGCCCAGGAACGTTTCGCAAACTATCCTGAATACTATCGCGACATCGGCTTTCCTTTCAAGGTGGAATTCTTGGACGTGGGGCACGCTATCGACGATGCAGAATTGAAGAATATTTCGCCGTTTACTCTTGTCGCTCTCACTGCGATGAAGTATATTTGGGACGAAAGGAAATTCGAGATTACCTTCCCCGAGGCAGCAAAACATCTGCTCAAGATGCATAATACCGACGAGGGAAAGGATTTTATCAAGCAGGCGCTTTCGTATTTCTTCTGGAAGTGGCCCCACAAGAGCGAGGAAATCAAGATGGACAGTCCAGAAGCCATTGCAAACAAGGGTTACGAATCATTCGCTGAACACTTCGTGAATGTTGGCATTGAAAAAGGAGCCAAGCAGGAACGCGAGAGGATCGACGCCGCGAATGCGGCACGCGACTCAAAGCTGGAGGATTTTCTCCGTTCAAAAGGAGTTTCGGACGATATCATCTCCGAAGCCATAGCTATTAAGTAACCCACTAGACATTTCCAGAATGTTAAAGAACCGGTCCCTAGGGCCGGTTTTTGAACATTCCCTTTACATTTTGTGGGCATTCCTCGACAAAGGCAACAAAATAAATCGAAGGAATCCGGGTTGGGTGCTGCACGCTCGGCTCATAGAGCCGCTGTGCGAGCATAAGTTCGTACATTTTACAAAAAGAAATTTTCTACGCAAAATAGTTCGTTATTGAGCTAGTCTATGAAATACGACTTAGTCTTGAATGCAACGAACAGAATAACCGAAAAGAGAACTCACGCCACAAGTAAGCTCCGATTCGTTCTTTCCTATTATAAAATTATTTAGCCAAGCGCAAGCATTATCTCCCGTGCTTCCTACAAAATAAGCATAATCGCCTCCGAAATTAAAAATTTCGGCTTTCCCCATATTCATAAATAAATTACCTACAGGGAGTGCAGAAAAACCAAATTCATCATCCGCGTCCGTCCACCCAATGAATCCTTGCGCCTGCAACGCCTTAGATTTTTTGCCCACAGCAGAAGAAAATGAAATCCATTCCTCACTTGAAGGAACATGCCAACCACTAGGACATATGCCTACATAAGCTTCTGAGCGATGATTTACGTCATACATATAATAGCGTCCATAAATGGCACAACTATCCTCCTCATCGCAAAAACTCCATTGTCCCGAATCATAATTCAAATTTTCAGCCATCCAAGTTTGTTCTCCAATTTTCACAGTGCGGTAAATATGTCCATCACGTTCATCTACGAGTTTTCCATATAAAATTTTTTCATTTCCATAGAACCGTTTCCATTTATCATCATAGCAGAAATAGGCGTAATCCTTATTCACATTGCCATAAATTATTTTTCCAAACTTTGAACATTCTTGCCCATATGTATCATACTCAATTTCTGTAGCAATTCGCCAAACCGTCGAATCAAATACGTAAATTGTATCAGTAACTTCGCCCTTCTTTATTTCACCTTCCATACCATCGGTCCAATCCTTATTATTCTTGTAATCATAAGTATCTTTTTCTAATGTTGTTGCTTTTCGCCAAGCCTTTATGCTTGCATCGTAAATGTAGTAGAAGATCTTGTTTATTTGCCCTGCACGAACCTCCCCATCAAATTTTCCAGCGCCCCAGGTAGCAGAATCCTTTTCAATATCCGTTGCAGTACGCCAGGTTAGCGAGACACACTTGTACCACTCATCATCACTACCCTTGCCTACAGTATCCTGCCGCAAAGCAGTGCAACCACGCAAGCCAAGTGAACAATCAGTAGATTTTCCACTGCGCCAAACCGAATCTTCGAAAACATAACAATTCGTCTTAACGACATCTCCGTATTTCACGTCGGCATCGTTACCAGTTTTCCAACCATAGGTATCTTTTTCTATATCAGCCGCTTTACGCCATTCGCGGTTTTGGCAGATATAATAAACGCCTTCGGTTTCCGCGACTTCGCCAAACCGTTTTTCGATGCAGCCACCTAATGCGGCTTCTACATTGCTAGCATGACGCCATCTTTGGACATCGCAATCGTAAGCATAATCCTTGTTCACGTTTCCGAAAACAATCTTTCCGTCTTCGTCACATTTCTGCTGATAGGTATCATATTCCGTATCAGACGCAACACGCCAGGACCCGTTTTCGCACATAAAGTAGGCGCTGTAATTTCGGCTCAACGAGTTTTCATTTTTCTTTATTTCGCCGTCGCGCTTTTCTTCGCAAGTTCCGAGTCCGTAGTTTCGCCACCAATAATTATCAACATATTTTTCGAAAGCAGGAACTTCGGCAGAGAGGCCCCAGTCGGTAATCTTTGTGCGAATATAAGACAAGCTTTGGCCTAGGCTTTTTGCCGCACCCCAATCCGCAATTTCTGTCGCCGTCTTTGCGTCATCCCATTTGCCATCAGTCTCTATATCAGCAGCATAATCAGCAAGGCGCTCACTAAAGTCAGCTTCGCTCAAGTCACCCTGCATCAAAATACTGACGGCAAGCAAGGCCGCACTTTCATCACCCTTTCCAAAAATACTCAAATCTTCAGAGTTGGCAAAATTACCATCAATACCGAACGACGCAAGCACTTCCTTTTCCGCCTGTTTCTTGGCGTCGGTCACCGACATAGAATCAGCGGAAACTAGATAAAGCGAGCGTTCGTATTCCAGATGCGTAAGCAAATTCACGTTCACTTCGTTGCGGTTACTTAAATCAGTAAGCGCATAAAGTGTCACTTGCGACTTGGATTTTTCGCCAGAAACCTCGTTACGATAGAAACCATTCGCCTTAAGAAGAGCATATTGCGAAGCAAGCTTTGTCACCTTCACCGAGAATTCGCCCATATCGTTCTTGATTTTGCCCTCGTAGCTGTTACCCGTCTGCGCGAGTGTCTCGCCGTCAAGTTCCTGCACAGTTACACTGGAGCCGTTTACAAACGGTCCCTTCTGCGACACGCCCGAAACGGTCTTGTCGGAAATGGCAACGACTTCCTGATCCTCGACGGAACCGCCGGAGGTCTTGCTAGAGTCATCACCGCAAGCGGCGAGGAAAACGCTGATAGAGATTGCCGCGCTTGCTTTCAGCAAGTGCGCAATGACGTGATTATGGTTGTCATGGTTTCTCATTTTTTCCTCCGCTTTTTAGAGGGTTGTTCAAAAGGTTTAGGAATGTCTGTCAAAGGGAACAGCTGCATATTCAAGCGATAAACTTCATCAGTCTTATCGCTTTCGGTGGCAATGGCTACGATTCGACGACGACATTCAGCAAGCTCCGCAACAATGCGCTCGTAATTTTCACGGGTAATTCCGATTGTAAGTCCCGTGATATTGCGGTCTTCGGCATTTTCGTTCCTTAAGGCATCTACAGCAAGCTCCGCCATTTGAAGTTGCAAGTCATGAGCAACGGCGCTACGGATGGACGACGGACTCATTTTCAGGGAGCGGTCTTGTTGATGGTAGTTCCCGTTTTCGTCTTTTGCAAGGTGACCCGTCTGCTGTAGAAATTCAAGAATCTCGTTAACTTCGTTAGTCGTGACATGGCGACGGGTCGCACCAGCCATCTGCCTTGGTGTTGCGCCAGGCATAGCGGGCGCAAGTTCGCGAATGAGGGCATTTTTCCATGACTTAAAGAAGTCATATTCATCTGCTGCAACACTTCGTACCTTATGGATCCTTGAAAGTTCAGTTATGGCATCAAGAGCCTTTTTCTTACTTTCGGCATTTTTCGCATTATCAAAGGCGACCAACAACTGAAAAAAATTTGTTTCGTAGCCGGCCAGCCCCATTGCGGTTGCCACCTGCGGGGCGGTAGTTTCACTCAGGTTTTTCTTTCCCTCGCACACATATTGCAAAAACACTGGTGACGAAAAACCGGCAAGTTTCGCGAAAGCACCCCACGAAAACCCAAAGCGTCCAGCCTTGCGTTCCTCATAAAAATCCCGGATATACTTCCGATAGTCTATGTATTCAATAATTGGTGCCATCATATTGAATATACATTAAAATCCAACAAAAGTGAAATTATTAGAATATATATTTTAATAAATACCAGCAATTTCCAGCTTTTTCTATCAAAAACGACAAAATATATAATACAATTTGGAATATAAAGCAGTTTCTTTCGATCACAAAAGTTTACAAACTAATCGAGAACAGCCCTTTTTTCATTATTCCAAGTTGCAATATTCATATTCTTATATTACATTTAGAAGGATGGATATTAATGGGAAATCATAAGAGGTCTATTATGATGAAAAAAATGGTTTCATATATGGGTGCCTTCGGCATCCTCGCAAGCTCCGCCTTCGCCGCATCGGCAACGGTGTGGAATAACGAAGACGGCAACGGCACAGTCGCCCCTTCCGTATGGTATTCATACCCAGAGAAGGGGGCCGCAAACGCCAATGGCGCCACAGGAACCCTGACTACAGGGACTGACAAGAGCAAAGTCTTTGCCGCAACCGTGAGCACCACAAATACGAGCAGCTCCGCAGGAATCGGATTCAACTGGAAGACGGCCACGACCAACGGCACAGTCTCGCTCGCCGATTACGCCGGCCTTTGCGTGACTTATTCCGCAACGCAGCCCGTACAGGTCGAATTCAAGCAGCCCACGGTCAAGGACTATAACTACCACGGAATCCAGATTCCCGCCAAGACCGCAAAGGACACACTCTTTATCGCCTTCTCGGACTTAGCGCAAGACCCGAACTGGGGAACGGCCGTCGACTTCGACATCAGCAAACAGCAATCGGTCCAGTTCGCCTACAAGCAGTCCATCGCTAAAGAAACCGGTGTCGCGAAGAACACCATCACCCTCTACGGACTTTCTCTGGGCAGCTCCTGCTCGCAGCACGCCCCGGTGCTAAGCGCCGGCTACACGGACGGTGACGCCAATACGCTGGACGAAGGCAAGGTCCTGACCCTCGACCTCAACAAGGTGTTTACGGACGAAGATGACGACAACCTGACCTTCGCCGTCAAGATCCTGCTCGGCACGGGCGCCACCAAGGAAGCCGTCAAGCTAGCGGACTCCCTCTATGCCAAAAACGGCATCCTCAACCTTACTACAGGTTCCAACCCCGCCGGAACGGCAACGGTTACAGTTACCGCCACTGATCCCACGAAGAAGTCGGCAACCTACGAATTCACCGTCGAAGCCATTGACGGCGATAACGCACCTGTCGCCGTAGACGACGAATACTCGACCAAGGAAGAAACCAAGTTGACCAGGACTTCCCTGCTCGGAGTGTTCCAGAACGACTACGACGTCGATGACGGCACCAGCAAGAATTTTGTCGCAACACTCAAGACGACGACCGCCCACGGCGAACTGGATTTCGACGGAACGACAGGCGCCTTCACCTATATTCCCGAAGAGAACTTCTTCGGTGTAGACGTATTCACCTATTTCTTGACCTCGAAAGAAGACAAGCAGAATAGCAACGTAGCAACCGTATCCATCACAGTGACCAACGTAGACGACCCGCTCTCGGTCATCGTCAACAAGAACGCCTTCAATTTCGGAGAAGACGAATACAAGCTTGGTCTACCGACATCTCCTGCAGCCGACACCATCACCCTGGCAGAAGACTTCGATCCGGTAACCGTCGAAATTCCGTATGAAAATGTCACATTCTACGATCCAGACTTTAACGACGCCACCATTCCCGTCAAGGTGAAATCGAGCGGCATCGTCAAGGTCCTTTATGGTGAAATCGGCGACAACCACGTCATCCAGCTTGACCCGATCGAAAACGCCAACGGAACCGCCAAGGTGACCCTGTATGCCGCAGACGGCAAGGACACCGTGAGCGTCCACTTCTATGTCAAGGTGACCCCGGTGGCCGACAAGCCGATTGCCAAGGACGATACCTACAGGGTTATCCAGGATTCCCTGAACAAGGTTATCGCGAAGAATGGCGTTCTCGCAAACGATGTGAACCCTGACGGCAAGTCCACCCTCAAGGCCTACCTGGCGGTGGGAAGCTCCCTCGGCACAGTCAAGCTTGAAGAAGACGGTTCGTTCACCTACGAAGCCGGCGAAGAAGAAGGCGAAGACATGTTCTCCTACTACGTCGTGAACGCAGAAGGCGACACCTCCGAAATGGCAACCGTCGCACTCACCATCCTTTACAAGAACAAGGCCCCGACGCCGGTGGCTGGAGTCGCCGACACGATCAAGCGACTCACGACACTTACGGAAGACTTTGGCGGTGCGGTGACCTTCCTGAAGAAGGAAATGCAAACCTGGTTTACCGATGATACAGACGACGCCACCAAGCTGACCTTCTCGGCCCGCAGCGACGACAGCCTGCTCGCCCCGTCCGTGATTGCCTCGACGGGCGCCATCCAGGTCAAGGCGGTCAAGAACGCCTGCGGCAAGGCCGAGCTCATCATTGTCGCCAAGGACTCCCAGGGCGCCACTGGAGAAATGGTTGTCCCGGCCGTCATCGCCTGCTCGAATGACCGCCCGACCATCGCAAAGTCTATCGACACCCTGTATGCAGGCATTGGCGAAACCTGGAACCTCAAGTACGAATTAAGCAGCAACGTCACCGATCCTGACGGAGATTCCCTGACCTTCAAGGTGGAACCCATCAAGATTTCCACCCTGGTCACCTGGTCCGTGGAAAATGGCGTCGTTTCGATCGTAAGCGACAAGGACTCCGTGATTGCCCCGGGCACCATGTTCCCCTTCTCCATCACGGTTAGCGACGCCGAATTCTCCGGCACGTTCAAGCTGCTCGTGATTGCCAAGGAAGCACCGGCATCGATCGCTCCTGTGCTTGCCGCCCCGAAGGCGACCTGGCAGAGCGCCATCGTTGCAAACCGCGGCACGGTCGCCCTGTTTGATATGCAGGGCCGCGTGATGTGGCAGGCAAAGCTTCCGGTGAGCGAAGCGGATGTGCGTAACGCCGCCGCCCAGGTGCAGGGAAGAAAGATTCTGCAGGTGAACAAGCAGACCTGGACGATTAAGTAATCAGAATCGAACATCCTATGAAGAATGCTCCGCTTTAGCGGAGCATTTAATTTATAAATATTGAAAATTCAGTTCGGAAATCAAATCTGAATTCCGAACTCCGAATTCCTAACTTACTTTACCAGTGCTTCAGTATCCAGCGCGATCAGCAGTTCTTCGTTGGTAGCGACGACCATGGCGGTCGGGGTACCGTCCTTACTGATGATGTGGCCAGATTCCTTGCCGTTCTTTTCGTTGCGGGCTTCATCGATCTGATAGCCGAGAATCTTGAGGTTGTCCATCGCCATCTTGCGGACGAGCTTGCTGTTTTCGCCAATGCCGCCAGTGAACACGAGGGCGTCGATGCGCGGGAGAGCCATGGCGATGCCGCCGATTTCACGGGTGAGCCTGTAGGCGAATGTTTCGAGAGCAATCTGGGCGCCCACGTGGCCTTCGCTTGCGGCCTGCGTCAAGGTGCGCATGTCGTTAGAAAGACCGGAGAGGCCGAGAAGGCCAGATTCCTTGTTTACAAGCTTGTCGAGACGGTCGATACCGTAACCGTACTTCTTGCTGATGAAGAAGAGGATGGCCGGGTCAAGGGAGCCGGAGCGGGTGCCCATGATGAGGCCCTCGAGCGGGGTGAAGCCCATGGTGGTGTCAACGCACTGGCCGTTCAAAATGGCGGAGCAGCTGGAACCGTTACCGAGGTGAGCGGTAATGAGGCAGGTTTCTTCGGGCTTCTTGCCAAGGATACGGCAAGCTTCGGCAGTCACGAAACGGTGGCTGGTGCCATGGGCGCCGTAACGGCGGATGCCGTCTTCTTCGTAGAACTTGTAGGGGATGCCGTAGAGGAAAGCCTTGCGCGGCATGGTCTGGTGGAAAGCGGTGTCGAACACGGCGACCTGCGGGAGGCCCGGGAAGAACTTGGTTGCGCATTCCATACCGGTGGCGTGAGCCGGTTCATGCAGCGGGGCAAACAACGTGATGCTACGGATGTAGTCGATGACTTCCTGCGTCACGCGTTCGCTCTTGATGTACTTACCGCCGTGCACCACGCGGTGGCCGATAGCTTCGATGGATTCGATGAGCTTCTGTTCGGCGAGGAACTTCTGGACTTCGGCGACTGCTTCGGCGTGAGTGGGGCAATCGAAATTGAAGTCGATGTTGCCGGCCGGGCCCTTTGCCTTGACGTGGCCGTTAACGCCGATATTTTCGACGAGGCCGCTCGAGATGGAATCCTTGGTCTGGGTGTCGATGACAGCGAACTTCACCGAAGAGCTGCCGCAGTTAAGTACGAGTACGCGCATTGTAGTTTCCTTTTTAGTTTTAACGGCTAATAAAATAGGAATTTTGGCATGGCGCTGCCGATCGAAAAATCTACATTTACCCCGATGTTCAAGAAAATTGCAGCATTTGACAACCGAGTTTCGGTCTACTGGACCAATCGGCATTTTTCGCCGAAGGTGATCAAGTTCCTCAAGTTTTATGTACGCCTGGGTGACGGCTACATTTGGGGCATTTTTGCGCTGGTCGTATTTTTGCATCTGGGATGGTCCAACTTCTGGCCTATCTTGGTGCAGGCATTGATTGCAGTGGCCGTGTCACTTGCCCTGTATGAAGGCGTAAAGCTTTCGACGAAGCGCCCGAGACCCTTTGCGGCCAATCCGCAGATCAAGGCGGAGGTTCCGCCGCTTGACAAGTACAGCTTTCCATCGGGACACACGATGAACAACCTAGCAGTGGCATCGGCCGTTTTTTATGCAGTGCCGCAGTACGGCTGGGTTATGATGCTCCTGCCGCTCACATGGGGACTCCTGCGAGTTTACTTCGGAGTACATTGGCTGACGGATATTGTTTGCGGATTCTTGCTCGGCATCTTGAGCTTTGCGATCGCACATGCAATCTGGATCCCCGTTTCTGGAATGATTGGAGTTTGACAATCTATGTTCATTCAAGCATCCACATTCTTTGCGTCCCTTATGCCTGATGAACGCGTATTTCTGTTGGTGCGTCACGGTGAACGCAACCATATTACGCCTAACGATCCTGACTTCGGTGCGCATGTAGGCCTTACGGACCGTGGCCGCGAGCAGGCGCAGTCGCTTGGAAAGTGCATTCCTGCCGAAGGCGACATCTGCTTCTTTTCGAGCCCGGTAGGGCGCTGCGTGGAGACCGCCGAATTTATAGGCAAGGGCCGCGGCATCGAAAATCCGCCTATAGAAAAACTGGACTGTCTCGCAGAATACTTTGTTCAAGATTACGACGAGTACACCCAGGTATTGCGCGAAGGTTTTTACGAAGGCATTTGCGAATGGCTGAAAAATGAGGCCGCCGGCAAACCGCGCGGCGACAAAGAAGCCTTTGCACCGCTGGCCGCGCGTTCCGAAGAGATGCTTGCGATGATGCTCGAGAAAGGCAACACCCGCTTCAACATCTTTGCGACACACGACGCCTGGGTGGTGCCGTGCCTGACCCACTTCTGCGGGATGAAATTCACTCCCCAGCGCTGGATGAACTTCTTGTCCGGCATGGCCGTGGCAGTTTCGCCCCGCGGCAAGCGCATCGTTCCCGTTACGGCGCTTGAAACAGGCTGGCTCGAATTTTAACCTTTTTAGGGGTAAATTTCGCGCCGTTGCCGACATTTACCTTTTTTTTACATATATTTTATCCATAAACAGTAAGAAGGTGTTTTATGGGTTTTAATTTCAGGGGACTTGCCTTCAAACAGTCCATGATGATTTTAGCGGCCATTACGGTCGTCTTCGGTTTAATTTTTGGCATCATGAGTTACAAGACTCAGGACATGCTGAACAAAATGACCGTAGAAAACGGTGAAGAAACAAGCCGCGCAAACGTGAACTACATCGACAAACTGTTCAACGCGGGCAAGCTTGTCGGTGACGATGTCGCGACCACCCTCGGCAAACGCAAGATGACCAAGGCGGAACTAGACACCTTCCTGCTACAATCCCTGACAAACGCGCGAAATTTGGTTCCCCAAATCGTGGCAGTCGTACTCGCATACGAACCTGGAATGGGACCTGAAACTCCCAAAGGCGAATTCATGCGACTCGCCCGTTTCACTGAAAACGAAATCAAGCTTGTCACCGGCGGACACTACGACGACAAGGAATGGTACTACAGTACAAGGGACGGCAAGACCAGCCGCTGGCAGGAACCCTTTATCGGAGAATTCGTTCCCGAACCGATTGCCGTTTACACAGTCCCCATTTTCCAGAAGAACAAGAATGGCGAAGAAGTCCTCGCAGGCGTCCTTGCGATTGACATGTCCATCGACTTTCTGAAAGACGAAATATCAAGCATTCCTGTTTCGAACTCGGGTTACGCCATTATCACTTCAGCCAAGAATGTCGCCGTCGCCTATCCCAAAAGCATCGCCCAAGGGAAAAGGAACCGCGAAATCGTCGTAAAAGAAATCCGCGGCAACAGCCAAGTTGACTTCGATCGTCAAATCCGAGACAGCAGCGGCCTATTCCTGGGCACCGTCGCCGGAGGCGAAGAATCCGCCATCTACTACACCACCATCAAGGCAAACAACTGGACCTTCATGGTCGTGTGGCCCATCGAGAAATACCTGAAGGACCAGAGCTCCATGCGCAAGCTGTTCCTGGCACTTGCCATTGGCGGTTACATTATCATCCTCATCATTATCCTGCTGATTTCTTTCCGAGTCGCCAAGCCCCTCAAGGAACTTGCGATAGCCGCTCGCAAACTCGGCCGCGGAAACTTCAACGTGACCATCCCGCAAATAACGGGACGCGACGAGATTTCCGAATTTGCGGGCGCATTCTCGAACATGCTGACCGAACTCAAGGACCACATCGAAAGGCAGAAGGACATGAAGCGCATCGAGCGCGAACTGGACCTTGCCCGCAACATTCAGCTTTCGATGCTCCCCGGCAGCGAACATGACGAAAATTCCGATGACGACCGCCACGAACTGGCTCCGTTCCTGCTGCCCGCCAAGGAAGTCGGCGGAGACTTCTACGACTTCTTCAAGATCGACAACGACCACCTTTGCGTTGTCATTGGCGACGTGTCCGGAAAGGGAGTCGCCGCGGCCCTGTTCATGATGGTGGCACGAATCATCCTGCGCACCACAACCAAGAACCTGAAGTCCATCGTCGATGCGTTCAACAGGACCAACTTCGCTCTCGCAAAGCGCAACAAGCTGAACATGTTCGTTACGGTCTGGGCAGGCATTATCGACCTGCGCACGGGACATATCGACTTTGCATCGGCAGGCCACAACCCGCCCGCCATCCGCCACAGCGACGGTTCCGTCGAGTTTATCAAGAGCAAGGCCGGACTTGTCATGGCCGCCATGGAAGAAACCATCTACAAGCCGCAGACATACGATCTCAAACAAGGCGACACCCTGTTCCTTTACACCGACGGCGTGACCGAGGCGACCAACAGCAACAATGTCCTTTTCGGCGACAACAGGCTCCTCGCGACACTGAAAATGGGTGGCGAGCGAAGCACCGCCGACACCTGCACCCTCGTCAAGAAGGAAATAGACAACTTTGTACAAGATGCCCCGCAATTCGACGACATCACCATGCTAGCCATCAAGTTCAACGGTATCGACGAACCCGTCTGGGAACGTTACGAGAAGACCATTGACGTTGCCGATGACAACAAGGGTGAACTGAAGTCGTTTGTCGAAGGCATCCTTACACCAATGGATGGAGCAAAGAAAGTGCAAATGCAAGATGCTTGGGACCGCTACGAAAAAATCGTGGACGTCATCCCGGAAAACCAAGATATACTGACCGCATTCGTCGAAGGAATCCTTGCGCCGATGGAAGGTTCCTTGAAATCGCAGATGCAGATCAACATCGCCATCGACGAAATCTACAGCAACATAGTCAAGTTCTCGGGCGCGACCAAGGTCACCCTGATTGTCGAAGTCCGCAAGGCGACACTGACGGCAAGGCTCACCTTTATCGATAACGGCAAGCCCTATGACCCGATCAAGCAGGCGGACCCCGACGTGACGCTCCCTGCCGAAGAGCGCGAAATCGGCGGTCTCGGCATCTTCATCGTGAAAAAGACGATGGACAGCGTATGCTACCGCAGAAACGGCGAGAACAATGAGCTCGCCATCACCAAGACCCTGTAAAAATTTTAATTTAAAAGAAGAGGAAAAATATGCAGATTAACAAGACTACCGAAAATGATAAGTTGACAATCGCTCTGGAAGGTCGCCTTGACACCCTGACCGCACCGCAGCTCGACGCCGAAATCCAGGGCAAGCTCGACGGCGTGAAGTCGCTCGTATTCGACTTCAAGAAGCTCGACTACATTTCTTCTGCCGGTCTCCGTATCTTGCTCATGGCCCAGAAGGTGATGAACAAGCAGGGTTCCATGGTCGTGAAAAACGCAAGCTCCGAAATCAAGGAAATTTTCGAAGTGACCGGTTTCTGCGACATCCTGACTGTCGAATAATTTTTACTTCGTCAGGTAGAAACTTTCAGGGTTCACCGAGATGCCGTCAATGCGGATTTCGTAATGGAGTCCAATACTTGACTGCGTCCCACTCTCGCCAATCAGGGCGATGGGTTGCCCACGGTGAACCGTCTGTCCCTGGTTAACCAGGTTCTTGCCCAGATGGGCATAGAAGGTACGCACATCGTGACCATGGTCCACCTTGACCGAAAGGCCGAACCCACGATGCTTGCGAACCTCGATAACGGTACCCGCACCCGTTGCATATACTGTATCGCCTTCAGCAGCCACATAGTCAATTCCGCGATGCGGAAGTTCGCTGTCGGTAAACGGGTCGTAGACAATCTCAAAGCGTTTCTTGACGGCATGGCCGTTCTTCATCGGGTGCAGCACCGGAATCTTTTCGGCGGTAACAGAATCCTTTTCGAGGGCGGCCAACAGCTTTTTAAAGGAAGCTTCCACTTCGTTTACGCTCTTGCGCTTCTGCAACAGAGAATCGTCGAGAGCAGAGCCATCCAGCATAAAGCCGAGACCGCCCACCTTCAGGGTGCTGTCGCGGAGCACGCGCGTTTCCTCGGCGCGTAAGATCGAGGAGTCCACCGAGGCGCGGATTTCCTTGAGTTCCTTTTTGATGGCGGCATTCTGACGGTAGACGTTCGTCACGTTTCCGCTCGTTACGTTGTCTAAAATCTGGACCGGGGAGAAAAGGACAAAGCCAAGCACAGCGGCCACTACGGCCACTACGGCGATGATAGCTCCCCAGAAGGAGAAGATATAGCTTTTACCCGAAGCCGTCTTGCTCGGGAATACATGGACCTCAAGCTTCTTCACTTTCGGACCCGGGGTTGTCTATACGCTTGCGCAAGGATTCGATAAGGCGCTTTTCTTCTTCGATGGCACCCAGCAGTTCCACCACGGACGGATCGTCCTTGATAGCCTCCAGCAGGTCGTCGCGGACGGCCCCGTGCAGTTTCTGGCCCAGCGCCATAAAACGCTTTTTGAGCTTGGATTCCTCATTTGCAAGTTCCACCCGTAAAAGGGCCGTCGAAGCTAAATTCAAAGCCTTATTTTTTATCTTATTTAGCGTTTTTTCTGCCATGTTCACATTCCTTTTGTCCGTAAAAAAATTAGTTTTTTATCCGTATAAAAATGGAGATCAACTATGAGCCGTAGCGACCGCAGACGCGCAAAACAGAACGCAAAGCAATTTACCCCTAAAAAGGCCAATGCACTGGACCCCAGAATCATCGCAGTCCTTGGCGCTATTGCCGTAATCTTCTTTGTTGGAACTATGCTTATCCAGAGAGGCGCATAAATGAAGTTCAGTATCAAGAAATCCGTATTGCAGGACGCGCTGCAGATTGCTATCAGCGCCATCCCCAACAAATCGACCCTGCAAATTCTCAACGACTATTCGCTGCGACTGGAAGGCAACTTCCTCGAAATTTGCGCCACCGACTTGAACCTGGGTGTGAGGATTAAGCTCGAAGTCATGGGCGAACGCGATGGCGAAGCCCTGATTAACGCCCGCAAGTTCTCTGACCTTATCAAGGCCCTCGTGGAACCGAGCATCGACACCATCAGCGTGGACGTGCAGGACCACCTCACCCGCATCAAGTGGAGCGAACGCGGCCAGGCATCCATCACGAGTTTCGACGCCAGCGACTTCCCGCCGTTCCCCGAAGTTGAAGGCAGCTCGCTCACGCTCGCCGCAAGCGAACTTGCATTCCTGGTCGAAAAGACCGCATTCGCCGTCTCTACCGACAACACCCGCCAGAACCTGAACGGCGTGTTCATGGAAGCGAAGGACGGAAAGATTTCCATGGTCGCCACCGACGGTCACCGTATGGGCCGCGCAAGCATCGACCAGGAAGGCGCCAACCTCGAATCCGGCGTGATCGTTCTCCCGAAGGTGCTGCAGCTCGTGCTCCGCCTCGCAAAGAACGAAGACTCCGTCGAAATCTGCACCACCGAAACGCACGTGCTGTTCCGCATTGGCGCAACGCAGATTATCTCGAAGCTGATCGAAGGCCCGTATCCGAACTACCGCGCCGTGATTCCGCAGAACTTCGAACGCACCGTGCAGGCCAACACGACCGAACTTTTGAACAAGGTCCACTGCATCTTGCCGATGGCCAATCCGCGTACCCACCAGATCCGTTTCCAGATGGACGGCAACAACATGGAACTGTCCGCTACCGACCCGGATGTCGGCGGTGAAACGCGCGAAGCTCTCGCCGTGACACACAATGGCGAAGGCAGCTTCAGCATCGGTTTCGACGGCCGTTACTTCTACGAAATCCTCAGCATGTGCAAGAGCGAAGAAGTGGTGCTCAAGATGAACACCCCGATTGGCGCCTGCATCATCGAGCCCGTTGGCGACGACATGGGCTTCAGCTTCTTGCTGATGCCGCTCCGCCTCGCCGACTAAGGAAGCACTGAATTACAAACAAATTAGCAATGGGGTATCGCGCAAGCGAACCCCTTTTTAACACCCGCCCCCATGTCCAACACCATCCGCAAACGCATCAGTAAAAAAACACCAAGGGAAACTCCACCTTCAAGGCGAACCTGTTCGAAAGCATGCGCAACATCCGCATGGACTACCTGCTGTAACGCGCCTTCCGCGTATTTCTCCCCCACATTTTATCTATAATTAGGTCATGGTCGCAAGCGAAGTCAACGCCCTCATCAAGAAACTCTCCCCCTTCATGGAGGAGGATTCCGAGATATTCCGCGAACTTATGACGTTCTTCGGGCAAGGATCCAAGATTGATGTCCACCACGGCGACCTTTCCAAGTTCCTGGGCTGCAAGCGCCTCTACCGCGTCATCCGCCTTAAGGGCGAAAGCTACAAGGACTGCGTTTACCAGCTGGTAGACAACTATCCCGAAGCGATGGAAGCGCTCGGAATGCTGCGGTACTACAAAGCCCCCGCCGGGCCAGTCCGCTGGGAAGATGTCGAGAAAGCAGAAATTGCCATGGGGCAGGAACTCACGATGGCCGCCTACGGCTGGATGCCCGATGCATGGACCCTGTTCGAAAAAGGCGAAGACCATGCCGATGCCGAGCAACACGAGCTCGTCGCCATACTGGCATTCGACTTAGGGGACTAGCAAATCGCCACTAGAGATCGCCACGAGGCGCTCGCGATGACGAATCACTGTTTTACAAATTCAAAAAACGCAACGCCAGGGACCTTTGCCTTGCTGCGGCCCTTCAGGTAATCCACCAGCGGAAGCTCCAGCACCTGTTTCTTGAAGGCGGCGTGGCGAAGCATAGGAAGCTCTCCTTGGCGGAACACGACAAATCCCGTATGCGTCGCATCGAGGTCTTCCTTCGCCGCAATAAAGGCAATTCCCGTCACCATCAGGGGACCTTCGTAGGGTTTCGACGCCATTTCAATGGCGCGGTCATAGGGCAGGTAACGGATGTCAATCGGAGAATCGGGCTTGTCGTACTTGAGCTTTTTCGCCTTGAAGAAGGCCTGCTTCGGCATCGTGCGCTGCACGACCGTGTCGCCGTTCATCGGCATCGGGCGGGCAAACTTGTCATCGCCCACCCAGTCAGCCAGCAGATAGTGCTTACGATGCAAAAAGTCGATGACGCCGTCCTTGTAGCGAATCCTCTGGAGCAGCGGGGCAATCGCGTTCTCGTTCGGTGCAAGGGCCATCGCAAGCGCATGTTCCAGGTAAGTCACGCAGTCCACGGAATCCATATAGACAATCGGCTTGTTCTCGATGGAATCCAGGTAGCTTTCGCCCATGGGGCCCAGGCGGTAAGGCGTCCCCTTCATCATGCGGGAAAAGTATTCAAGACGCGCCGTCAGTCCCGCCACGTTCTGCGCCGAGAGCCACATTTGCTTCATCTTCATGAGCGAGGCGTAATGGTCGTTGGTCTGCAGCACCAGACGCGTCCAGAGAGTATCGAGGACATCCTTGAGCCTACCATCGGGATTCTTTCCCGTCTCGTTCAGGTACATCGCGACCGCGAGTGTATCGCCGTCCAGCGCGTAGATGTAACCTACCAGCCCGTGGACCTCACCGATAAAGCCCGTCTTGAAGCGCGTCAGCCACGGATACGGCAAATCGAGCATACGCTTGCCACCGGTTCCAAGCCCAGGACCTGCAAAGCTGTTGATGTAGAATTTTCCCTTGGGGTGACGCGCCATCGTCGCAAGCAACGCCGTCTCGGTCGAGGGCTTCACCTTGTTTTTCGGAGAAAGACCGCAACCGTCCCAGACTTCAAAATCAGCCGTATCGATTCCGATTTCCTTGAGGAACTTCATCTCCATCGCACGGCCGCCCGCGACACTACCCTCGCCCGCCTTCTGTGCACCCAAGTTGCGGAAGAGTGTTTCGGCGTGCATGTTCTGGCTGCGCTGATTGATTTCGTCAAGAATACTGAGGAGCGGCGCCGCCGAATAGGTAAAGGACTTTATCTGGATGCCAGCCGGGACATTCTGCCGTTCAACAAATTCCACGCCGCGTTCCTTAAGGGCATGGATAAAGGCGGCCCTGAAGTAGGCGATCGGATTACGCACCGGCAACACCAGCTGACTGGAATCCACGCCGATTCCGATAGCGCCGCCAATCGTGATTTCAGGTTTCGCGGAATCCAGTGCCCAGGTCCACTTGCGTTTCTTTCCAGGAACGGTCAGCATCTCGTTTTTAAGGACAACGTAACCGACATCCGGGAGAATTTCGGCGATAGCCGTGTCGCCCACCTTTTCGCCCGGCTTGAAGCGAATCATGGTGCAGTTATCGTTAAAACCGAGCGGAGCGATTTCGGCGCCATACCAGGCATCGTAAAAATTCTTGCGCCAGTGTTCGGCACGCCAGGGGCCCTTGTAGTAGGCGGAATCCAGGGAGATTACACCCGACACGGTATCGATCCCGAGCGCATGGATTGAATCCGCCATTGCGTTCAGGACATGGAACGGATCGGCGTAATAACGGCCCGAGAAATTAGGGTCACCTTCGCCACGTACATTCACCGTACCTACAAACTTTTTCTTCTGCACACTCCCGTTCAGCGACACCTCGGTCTTGGGAGCATAATCGAGCGGCAGGTAATGGAGAGCCGTCGCCGTCGTCAAGGTTTTCAGCGTACTTGCCGGAGTGAACTTCTCGGCACCGCGGATATTCCCCAGTTCAGCACCGGACTTTACCGAACGAATCGAAAGCCCGTACCGGGAACCCGGCACCATAGAATCCACGTAGACCTGGAAAGAATCCAACCTGAAATTCGCGAAAACGACAGCCGAAAGAAAACAGACAAAGAATAGAACTTTTCGCATACTAACGCTTGCGGAAACGGATCATGAATATCAGGAGCAAAACAACGGCAACGGCACCCAGCGAAACCACCACGATCAGGCGCGGACTGAAGCCGGACGAATTTCCGACAAAGCTTATGCCCTTGTCGTATTTCTTTTCCTCGACCGGTTGCATCAACGCATCCCTGATCCGTTTGCGAACGGCGGCGCGGTCCGCATCCTTATATCCGAAGAGACCGTTGATTTTTTCATGCGTTTCCAGGACAAGCCGCGCCGTTGCATCGTCAACTCCGGAATCCCCTTGCGCAATGTTCCTTGCAACCGAGTTCACCATCGCATTCACCAACATTTCGATTTCGCTCCACTCGGGAATGTTCTGGCAGCTACGGCCATTATGTTCCAACCCCGTCACCAAGTGACTGTAGCGGGAATCCTGCATCCAGATTCGAATCAGGCTTTCGTCCGACGGGATAAATCCGCTCTGTCTGGAATAGTAGTCGATATTGTCGGCGCGGACCATGAAAAGGAAAAGGTCGTTCGCCGCTTTCCGTTTCGAGCGATTGCCGTTCTTGGGCAAGACCAGATGGGAGCCACCGACAAAAGTGAAATTTCCGACAGGACCACCAGGCGCCGAAACGGATATCAAGCCGTCCTTGGCAATCGGGCTTTCCTTAAGCCCGCCAATGTCGCTATCAAATTCAATCTTGCGGATCAGTTCGGGGGTACCGAAAATCAGCAGCTGCTCGGAGCGCACGAAGCGATCTGCCGCCGAACTGGAATTTTCATGGAGGTTATGGGGAGAAACATCCTGATCACGGAGCAGTTTCAAGTAAACACGAAGTCCCACAAGCGTAGAAGAATCCGCCAGGGCGCTGCGGTAACCGTTCTCGGTTTCGGCGACAAAGTCTCCCCCAAAATTCCACAGGAACGGCGACATCTGCTGGTAACCAGTCCAGTCATCCTTGACGCCGAATTCGAAAGGAACCACCAGGCCTCCGGCCCGATTCTGCACCTTGGCTTCGGCAATGGCGCGCAACACGCCAAAGAACTGCGGATAAGTTTCAATCTCGCTATCGTGCAATCCGAGTTCCAACCAGATCCGTTCATTGGCAAAGAACCCGCGAACATCCAGGAACCAAGGAATCGAATAGACAACGGTGTCGCGACCGATATGAGATGCCTTCATCATTTCGGGGTAGAAACGGCTCGTATCGACAGCATCCAGCATTTCCGTCAGCGGGGAAATCAAGCCCGCCTTGGCAAAATACGGCACCCAGGTGGACCCCAGCTGCAACACGTCGGGATAGTCCGTTCCCGATCCCGCCTCGGTCGCAAGGACCTTGTTGAGTTCGGCGAAAGCGGCACCCCAGTCCAGGAAACGGATCTTGACCGGGATCCCGCTCTGCTGCGTATACTTCCGCATCAGTTTCTGGAGCGTCGTTCCCGTATTGATATCCTGGTCCATAACCCACAGAACAAGAGTATCCGGGGGAGGGGGCGCGGCACGGAGTTCCGGGACGGCAAATGCAGGAACAACCCCGGCCAAGGCCAAGGTTATCACAAACAAAGCAATGCCGCATATCCGTCCAAGCATGTATCTTTCCCTAATATACAAACAAATTTATTTTGCAATTCTCAAGAAATCGTCGAAATACTTCGGATACGTCTTGTTGATGCAAGCAGGATCCATAATCTTGATAGGGACTCCACCCAAGGCGACCAGGCTAAAGCACATTGCCATACGGTGGTCGTTATAGGTTTCGATTGTCGCGGGCTGCAAATTCTCCGGCGGGGAAATCGTAATGGAATCGGTCGTCTCGCGGACCTCGGCGCCCACCTTGCGGAGTTCCGCAGCCATCGCCGCGATACGGTCGGTTTCCTTGACTCGCCAACTGGCGATGCCGCTGATAGTCATCGGTGCATCGGCAAACAAGGCGAGCACAGCCACCGTCATCGCCGCATCCGGGATTTCGACGGCATTGAACTCGCCGAGGCTCTTGAGCTTACCCTGCGGTCCCGTACATTCCACCCAGTCGGGTCCCATGGCCACCGCGGCGCCCATTTTCTTAAGAACATCGACAAAGGCGATGTCGCCCTGGCGGCAATCCGTACCGACTCCCAAAACGCGCACCTTTCCACCGGCAATGGCAGCGGCAGCAAGCGGATAACTTGCGGAGCTTGCATCGCCTTCAACCATATAGTCGCCCGGAGTCCTGTAGACGCCCTTGGGCACATAGAAATCCATCAGGTCGGCATGCTTCACCTCGATGCCGAAATGTTTCATCACGTCGAGCGTGAGCAGAATATACGGAGCAGAAATCAATTCACCTTCAACATGGATATGCAACGGAGATTCCGCGTACGGGGCACATATCAGGAGCGCCGTGAGATACTGGCTCGAGATATTGCCGCGCACCGACACGGATCCGCCCTTAAGGCCATGCGCATTGATGCAGACCGGCGGAAAGCCTTCCGTTTCCAGATAACTGATATCGGCGCCAAGCGAACGAAGCGCATCGACCAAGTCGCGAATCGGGCGTTCCTTCATGCGTTCTTCGCCGCTCAGGTGGAACACGCCGTGCCCCAGCGCGAGAGCCGCACACAGGGAACGCATCGCGGTTCCTGCATTGCCCAGGTAAAGGCCGGCGAAATTCTTGCCGTCTTCCAGCAAAACCGTCGGGGCGTCAATCGGAGCTCCGCTGCCTTCGATGACGGCCTCGGTAAAGTCTTCGGACATTTCCACATGAACGCCCAACGATTTCAGGGCCTCGCCCATGTAGCTGGTATCGTCGCTTTTCAAAAGGTTATGTAGGCGAGTCGTTCCAGCGGCAAGAGCCGACACCAAAAGCACGCGGTTCGTGATACTTTTCGATCCGGGAACGCGAAGTTCACCGTTATAAGACTTCAAAGCGGGAATCTGTATGTTACTGGGGCGAAAAAAAGGTGTATCCATGTCCGTAAATTTATAAATTAAAAAAGTAAAACGATTACACGGAGTTTAAAACATGAGCGAAATCACAGACCACAAATTCACGGTCCGTTTTTCGGATTGCGACGAGCACGGCAGACTGAAGCTTTCACGCCTTTTCCAGTTCATGGAAGAGGCGGCCATCGCCGACGCCGAAGCGAACGGCTTCGGGCTGTGGAAAATGATCAAGGCCGGCTACACCTCCGCCATCACGCGCATGAAGGTGAGAATCGACCATACCCCGCTCATGGGGGAAACGCTCGGGGTTACCACCTGGATCAAGGAAATCTACAAGGACAAGGTGGTGCTCAAGGACTATGCCGTCGTCGATAGCCAGGGCCGCGCCCTCGCCGAAGGGACTTCTTCGTGGATCCTGGTGAACCTGAAAACGGGATTTGCCGAGAACCCGTCCAGAAGCCCCTACCCCTTCCCGGTGCAGCTCGAAAAAAGCGCGCTACCCGAAATGCTCCAGGTGCTGCCCATGGGCGAAGACCCACAGTTAGTTTATACAGAAAAAGCCCGTAACAGCGACCTCGACATCAACCACCACGTGAACCATTGCCGCTACGTGGACTGGATTATCGACTGCCTTTCGAAACAGGAACTCAAAGAACGCGGGATACGTTCCATCCAACTGAATTTTGTCCAGCAGGTTCCGCTCGGTGCCAATATCAACATCATCCGGTTCAAGGACACAAACCACCACGCCATATTCTTCGGAATGAACGCCGACATGGAAAAGAGCCCGACGACAAACCGTTGCCATTTCCAGGTCCGCGTAGGCTTCAGGGAATAATACTCAGGGCATCACCACCCCTATTCCGGGCCACATTTCAAAAGAGACTGTCCCGTGCAGGTCCGTGCGGAAAACCGCAGCGGAATCCCCTGTCACATAGCGGAGTTTCTGGAGGACTTCTGCGGTCGGGTGACCGTAGCGGTTATTCCGGCCGACACCGATCACCGCATACCGCGGCGACACCCGCGAAAGGAACCTGAGCGTGCTGCTTCCCGCCGAGCCATGGTGCGGCACCTGCAACAAGTCCGCGGACAGGCTAGGCGAAAGCTCCAGAAGTCGACGCTCCCCCGCCGAATCCAGGTCGCCCGTCAACAGCAGCGATGTTTTTTCGGCATCGTCTTCCAGCGCCACCTTCATCACGACACTCGCCCCGTTTTCGCCGAACCGCCCATATTCAGGAGGCCACAGGACATCCAGTTTCAAGCCGTCGGCAAGCCACACCGTATCGCCTCGGAAAAGCGTATCGACCGGTATCCCGAACCGCCGGGCAAGACGGAGGACACTGTCGGGCACAAGCCCCGACGCCGTATCCGGCCCCACCAGCAAGCGTCCGACATGCAGACACCCCGCCGAAAGCGCCTCCCCCATTTCCATAAAACCGCCCACATGGTCGCGATGCCCATGACTCAGGAGCACCCACGAAAGCGAATCGACACCACGGGCCAAAAGTGAATCCACCACCCCCACCGAATCGGGGCCCGAATCGTAAAGCGCATAGTGGCCCTCCCTTTCTAGCAGCACGGCAAGCCCCTGCCCCACATCGAGGACCGACACGCGAACAGGATCCGGCTCATCCTCGCCGCCGGAACCGTAGGCGCAGCCACCCAGGACAACTCCCGCGACCACTGCGGCACCGCCCCACAGCAAGAAACACAGCAGAATCCAGACCGGAATCCACAAGTTCGTATTTTTATGTATCACCATAAGACAAAACTCCATTTTTGCAAAAGTCTCTCCTATATACACGCACGGACCGCGAAAAATGGGAAAAAAGGCTCCAGACACGACTTATGGCAAGCTACGACGCGCCATGTACGAACAAAACGGGGATTTTTTACTATCTTTTAGCTTAACCCGAGGTTTATAATGCAATTACCCAAGTACAAGAAGAAAAAGCGTATCAAGCTGAAAGTCTGTCAGGAACCCGGCTGCGGCCGCGAATTCTGGGGCCACCCGATCGCCAAGTACTGCGAATTGCACCGCGACATCAAGCAGCGCCAGAAGCAGAAGAAGGACGTGGACAA